>NZ_JBEBKJ010000087.1:0-15195 GCF_040079455.1 Methyloglobulus sp.
CCATCACCCGCTCCATACGTAAGGCTCATATAGCTCAGTAGGTAGAGCACTTCCTTGGTAAGGAAGAGGTCACCGGTTCAAATCCGGTTATGAGCTCCAGTTTTTTGATAAAATTGGCATTAATTGCGTAACATCGCTATCTAAAGCGTACAAACTGTTGAATAATACTTTTTTTGGTATATAATCATCGGTTCTTTGGTTTTGTCTGAAACAGGTCAGTAGTTCAATTGGTAGAATGGCGGTCTCCAAAACCGTTGGTTGGGGGTTCGAGACCCTCCTGGCCTGCCACTCAGACGATAGCAAGCACTTACATTATTACCTTTTCGTAAATAACAATAATGAATACTCAAGCGGAAATACAAACGCCGGTTTTTGATATAGTCAAACAAGTTTTTTCGGTTCTTCTTGTGGTTGCAGGTGTTGCTGCATTTTATTATTTCGCTGAAGTTTCCGTTTTATACCGCGTTATTGGTTTGTTGGTTGTCGCCCTGGTTGTTTTGGGCTTGATGTTCACAACTAATCTTGGGCGTAATACTTGGAATTTTTTCCTGGAATCTAAGCAGGAAGTCAGGAAAGTCGTTTGGCCTACCCGTGAAGAAACCAGTCGCACCACTTTGCTAGTGTTTGCTATGGTTTTCACTGTTGGCCTGATTTTGTGGCTGTTAGATATGGTTCTGTTCTGGGGCGTGCAACATTTGACTGGACAAGGTGGATAATAATATGGCGCTACGTTGGTATGTGGTTCACGCCTATTCAAATTTTGAGGGCAAAGTCAAGCAAGCCTTGGAAGAGAGGATAGTGCGAGAAAAGCTGGATCAGTTTTTTGGAAAAATTCTGATACCTACCGAAGAGGTTGTTGAAATGCGGTTGGGGCAGCAGCGCAAAAGCGAAAGAAAGTTTTTCCCAGGTTATGTCTTGGTTCAGATGGAGTTGACTGATGAGACCTGGCATTTGGTAAAAGATATTCCCAAGGTATTGGGCTTCATTGGTGGTACATCAGATAGACCCGCTCCTATCTCAGAAAAAGAAGCAATGGCCATACTCAATAGGGTAGAAGATGGCATCAATAAGCCTCGCCCCAAAACGTTGTTTGAGTCGGGTGAAGTTGTCAGAGTCATTGATGGGCCATTCAAGGATTTCAATGGTGCTGTTGAGGAAGTAAATTACGAAAAAAATAAGCTAAAAATATCAGTGCTTATTTTTGGTCGGTCAACGTCAGTTGAGCTGGCTTTTGGGCAGGTAGAAAAAATCTAAATAGGCTAAAACCTAAGTAACCTGTGTTATTCACACATAAATTTTGTTGAATCCCTGTCTTAATTAAGACGGGGATTTTTGTGTCTAAGGGGAGCTGAAATGCGTTTGTACCCACATCGGAGAGAAAAATGGCAAAAAAAATAACTGCATACATCAAGTTGCAGGTCAAAGCAGGTGAAGCAAATCCAAGCCCGCCAGTAGGTCCAGCACTCGGTCAGCGCGGTGTAAATATCATGGAGTTTTGTAAGGCTTTTAATGCAAAGACTTCGGATGTAGAAAAAGGTCTGCCTTTGCCGGTAGTTATCACTGTGTACAGTGATCGTAGCTTTACCTTTATCACCAAAACGCCACCGGCAACTATTCTCCTCAAAAAAGCACTTGGCTTAAAAAGCGGCAGTAGTAATCCAAATACCAAAAAAGTAGGGACTGTAACGGTCGCTCAATTGGAAGAAATTGCGAAAACCAAGATGGAAGACCTGAATGCCGCAACTTTGGAAGCGGCCGTTAAAACGATAGCCGGCAGTGCGCGTAGCATGGGCCTGAATGTGGAGGGCTTGTAATGGCTAAGTTGACCAAAAAAGCAAAGATAATTAAGGCAAAAGTCGATAAGACCAAGCAATATTCAATCACCGAGGCCGTTCAGTTATTGAAAGAGCTCAGCACGGCAAAATTTGGTGAGGCGATTGATGTCAGCGTCAATTTAGGTGTTGACCCTCGTAAATCCGATCAGAACGTTCGTGGCGCGACCGTGTTGCCTAACGGGACCGGTAAAACGGTCAGAGTGGCGGTTTTCACTCAGGGTCCAAATGCTGAAGCTGCTAAAGCCGCTGGTGCCGATATAGTCGGTATGGATGACTTAGGTGACCTAGTCAAAAAAGGTGAAATGAATTTTGACGTGGTTATTGCTTCTCCAGATGCTATGCGGGTTGTCGGTCAATTAGGTCAGATATTAGGGCCAAGAGGTCTGATGCCTAACCCAAAAGTAGGCACAGTGACGACTGATGTCGCTACTGCGGTAAAAAATGCTAAGTCCGGACAGGTGCGTTATCGTACTGATAAAGGTGGCATTATTCACTGTACGCTCGGCAAAGTAAGTTTTGATGCAGCTTCTATTCAAGGAAACTTGGAGGCATTGCTTTCAGACTTAAAAAAGGCTAAGCCGACTGCTGCAAAAGGCATCTATATCAAAAAAATTACGCTTTCTTCAACCATGGGCCCTGGGCTTTGGTTGGATCCGAGCAGCATCACCAGTTAAGTAAAGAACTTTGGGTTGTCGGTAATCGACAGCCGTCAAAGACCGCAGGAGTTGAAAAACTTAATATTTCCTGCGTAGACGGAAACCTGAACCTGATACAGGGAATGGAACCGTAGGGGTATCCATGTGGATATGTTTAAGACACTGAGGTGTCAGATAATAATGGGGGTCACCTGTGGCATTAAATTTAGAGGGTAAAAAAGCGGTTGTGGAAGAAGTTTCCAAATACGCCGCCAAAGCCCACTCTGCCGTGGCAGCAGAATACCGTGGTTTGACAGTTTCGGAATTTACAGAGCTCCGTAAAACTGCCAGGGAAACAGGTGTTTATGTGCGCGTAGTAAAAAACACGCTGGCAAAAAGAGCGGTAGCAGGAACAGAATTTGAATGTATGGGCGATGCATTGGTAGGGCCACTACTGATTGCATTTTCTATGGAAGATCCAGGTTCTGCGGCACGCTTGATTAGCAATTTTTCTAAAGGTCATGACAAGCTAGTCACTAAAATAGTGGCAATTGGCGGACAGTCTTATGGTGCGTCTGAGT
This sequence comes from Methyloglobulus sp., assembly GCF_040079455.1. Lineage (GTDB taxonomy): Bacteria > Pseudomonadota > Gammaproteobacteria > Methylococcales > Methylomonadaceae > Methyloglobulus. The sequence goes on from NZ_JBEBKJ010000087.1 coordinate 3,052, forward strand.
TGGCGCGTCTAGCACGCCTACCTACTCGTGACCAAGGTATTAGCATGTTGATGTCCGTCATGAAAGCGCCTGTTGAGAAGTTGGCTCGGACTCTGGCTGCAGTCAGAGATGAAAAGCAAGCGGCGTAAGCTTAACTAAACCAGTTAAATATTTAAGAATTAAGAGGAAATACAATGGCAATTGGAAAAGAAGACATCCTGGAAGCAGTATCAAAAATGACTGTGATGGAAATTGTTGATTTAATTTCAGCAATGGAAGAAAAATTTGGTGTTTCTGCTGCAACAGCCGTTGCTGCTGCGCCTGCTGCTGCCGCCGCAGTGGCTGAAGAGCAAACAGAGTTTGATGTCATTATGACAAGCTTTGGTGAAAACAAAGTTGCAGTCATTAAAACAGTCCGTACCATTACCGGTCTGGGCTTAAAAGAAGCGAAAGATGCGGTTGAAGGTGTGCCGACAACCATTAAAGAAGGCGTACCTAAAGCGGAAGCTGAAGATGTTAAGAAGCAGCTTGTTGAAGCAGGCGCGACTGTTGATATTAAGTAACAACTTAATACAAGACCAGGCTTCGGCCTGATAAAAACTCGGTCGGTGGCAATGTTGTCCCCGACCTTTTTCTGTTTGCATCAAGCATACAGCAAAAAATAATTCACAGCGAAAAAGGTCTGGAAGCAATATGTCCTACTCTTTTACAGAAAAAAAGCGTATCCGAAATAACTTTGGGAAAAGTACAGAAGTACTTGATGTTCCCTATCTCCTGGCAACTCAAATCAATTCTTATGCTGATTTTTTACAGGCTGATCTACCGCCTCTAAAGCGCATAGACAATGGCTTACATGCAGCATTTTCGAGTGTTTTTCCTATAGAAAGTCATTCCGGCTATGCAGTTCTGGAGTACATCAGTTATCGATTAGGCGAGCCCACTTTTGATGTAAGAGAGTGTCAGCAACGTGGGGCGACTTACGCCGCGCCATTGCGTGTGTTGGTGCGCTTGGTAATTTACGATAAAGAATCCGCTGTCAGCGCAAAGGTCGTTAAAGACATTCGCGAGCAGGAAGTTTTTATGGGCGAATTGCCGCTGATGACCGATAACGGCACGTTCGTTATTAACGGAACTGAGCGCGTAGTCGTTTCTCAGTTACACCGTTCGCCAGGCGTGTTCTTCGATCATGACAAGGGCAAAACTCACTCATCAGGTAAGTTGTTGTTTAATGCCCGTGTCATTCCTTATCGGGGTTCATGGCTAGATTTTGAATTCGATCACAAAGACTGTGTTTACGTCCGTATAGATCGCCGCAGGAAAATACCTGCAACTATTTTGTTAAGGGCTTTGGGTTACAACAACGAAGAATTAATTAACATATTCTTCGATACCAACCATTTCACCTTAAGTTCTGAAAAATGTTTGTTTCACATCATTCCTGATCGTATGCGTGGCGAAATTGCAGCATTCGACATCAAGCATGATGATAAGATGTTAGTGGAAGAAGGCCGTAGGATCACTGCCAAGCACATTCGTGAAATGGTTAAGTCCGGCCTTGCTGAAGTTGAAGTGCCGAGGGAATATCTGCTTGGTAAAACCATAGGACACAACCTAGTTGATCCGATTACGGGCGAGCTGGTAGCCAAAGTCAATGATGAGTTGACCATAGCAATGTTGGATCGCTGTATAGAAAATGGCATTACAGAAATTAATACTTTGTTTGTCAATGATTTGGACAACGGTCCTTACATGTCCAATGCGATGCGCTTGGATTCAACCAGCAATACCCTTGAAGCATTGGTTGAAATTTATCGCATGATGCGTCCTGGTGAGCCACCTACCAAAGATTCCGCTGAAAACCTATTCAAAAACCTATTTTTTACTGACGAACGGTATGATTTATCGAATGTCGGTCGAATGAAGTTTAATCGACGTTTGGGTCGTCAGGAGATTACTGGGCCAGGGACATTAACTAATGAAGACATTATTGATGTGCTCAAAGAGTTAATCAACATCCGTAATGGTGATGGCAACGTAGATGACATCGACCATTTGGGTAACAGGCGCGTACGTTCTGTTGGCGAAATGATTGAAAACCAATTCCGCGTGGGTTTGGTCAGAGTAGAAAGAGCTGTCAAAGAAAGGTTAACACTAGCCGATTCAGAAGGTTTGGTGCCGCAAGAAATTATCAATGCGAAACCAGTATCAGCGGCGGTAAAAGAGTTTTTTGGTTCTAGTCAGCTTTCGCAGTTCATGGATCAAAACAACCCTTTATCGCAGGTGACCCACAAACGCCGTGTTTCGGCATTAGGGCCGGGTGGTTTGGCGCGGGAACGTGCAGGCTTTGAGGTACGTGACGTACATGCCACCCATTATGGTCGAGTATGTCCTATTGAAACGCCAGAAGGACCAAACATCGGCTTGATAAATTCCTTGTCGGTCTATGCCAGAACCAACAGTTATGGTTTTTTGGAAACGCCTTATCGTAAAGTCATTGATGGCAAAGTAACCGACCAAGTCGATTATTTGTCCGCTATCGAAGAAGGTGAATTCGTCATTGCACAGGCCAGTGTTGCCGTTGACAAGAAAGGAACGCTGGTAGATGGGCTGGTTTCATGTCGGCATAAAGATGAATTTACCTTGGCTATGTCCGACACCGTTCAATATATGGATGTGTCTTCAAAGCAAATCGTTTCGGTAGCAGCATCGATCATTCCATTTTTGGAACATGATGATGCTAACCGTGCGCTCATGGGTTCTAACATGCAGCGCCAGGCTGTTCCTACGCTTAGGGCTGAGAAGCCTTTGGTTGGTACCGGTATGGAACGGACAGTCGCTAAAGATTCCGGCGTGACGGTTGTTGCGGCGCGTGGTGGAAGTATTGAAGCAGTTGATGCTGCGAGAATCGTTGTTCGCGTCAATGACACGGAAACGGAAACCGGCACCCCTGGTGTTGATATTTACAACCTGACCAAATATACAAGGTCGAACCAAAATACCTGTATTAATCAGAAACCGCTAGTTAAAAAAGGCGACATTGTTAATGTGGGCGATATTATGGCCGATGGGCCATCCACCGATATGGGTGAGTTGGCATTAGGGCAAAATATGCTGGTTGCCTTCATGCCTTGGAATGGTTATAACTTCGAGGATTCGATCTTAGTGTCAGAGCGGGTGGTCAAAGAAGACCGTTTCACGACCATTCATATTGAGGAAAAAACCTGTGTCGCACGGGATACCAAACACAGTCCAGAAGAAATAACTGCCGACATTCCGAATGTCAGCGAAGAAGCCTTATCCAAGCTCGATGAGTCTGGCATTGTCTACGTGGGTGCTGAGGTCAAAGGCGGTGATATTCTGGTCGGTAAAGTCACGCCCAAGGGTGAGACCCAATTAACCCCTGAAGAAAAATTGCTGCGTGCTATTTTTGGTGAGAAAGCCGCTGATGTAAAAGACACCTCCTTACGCGTACCTGGCAGTATTGAAGGGACTGTCATCGATGTGCAAGTATTCACCCGCGACGGAGTCAAGAAAGATAAGCGTGCGCTAGACATTGAAGAGCAAGAAATTAAGCGTTATCGCAAAGATTTGGACGATCAACTCAAAATTCTTGAAGGCGATATTTTTGCCCGTGTAGCTAAGCTATTGTTGGGTAAAGACGCAAAATCAGGCCCAGGACAGTTGAAGGCCGGTACTGAAATCACGCAAACTTACCTGGATAGCTTGAAGCATTCAGAGTGGTTGAAGATCAGGATGAAAGACGAGGACTTAAATGTTCAGCTTGAGTTGGTTGTTTTGCAGGTTGAACAGCAACGTAAAGCGTTTGATGAAAAGTTTGAGATAAAACGCAAAAAAATCACCATGGGTGATGATTTGCCGCCGGGCGTACTTAAGATGGTCAAAGTTTATCTGGCGGTCAAAAGACGTATTCAGCCGGGTGATAAGATGGCCGGACGACATGGTAACAAAGGTGTAATTTCCATGATTAGGCCGATTGAAGATATGCCATATACGACTGATGGTAATCCTGTTGATATTGTATTGAATCCGCTGGGTGTACCATCCCGTATGAACGTTGGTCAGGTGTTGGAAACTCATTTGGGTTGGGCAGCTAAGGGTTTGGGTATCAAAATTGGCAAAATGTTGGAAGCCAGAGCCAAAGTTGTTGAAATTAGAGAGTTCCTAGATAAGATTTACAACGGTAGTGGACGTAAAGAAGAGTTGGATTCATTCTCTGATAAAGAGATCATCGAAATGGCTACTAACTTGATTGATGGCGTACCGATGGCAACACCCGTGTTTGACGGTGCGAGTGAAGATGAAATTCGCACGATGCTGAGATTGGCTGATCTTCCTGAGTGTGGTCAGGTTACCTTATATGATGGCTTAACTGGTGAGCCTTTTGAGCGTCAAGTTACCGTTGGCTATATGTACATGCTGAAGTTGAACCATTTGGTAGACGACAAGATGCACGCTCGTTCAACAGGCCCTTACAGCCTTGTTACCCAACAACCATTGGGTGGTAAAGCCCAGTTTGGTGGGCAACGTTTTGGTGAGATGGAAGTCTGGGCTCTTGAGGCGTATGGTGCGGCGTATACCTTACAGGAAATGCTTACCGTTAAATCTGACGATGTCACAGGTAGAACTCGCATGTATAAAAACATTGTCGATGGCGATCACAAAATGGAAGCCGGAATGCCGGAATCGTTTAATGTTCTGATTAAAGAAATCCGTTCGTTGGCCGTCAATATAGAGTTGCAGCGGGAATAACTACCCTAGTGTGCAAACTAACTGACAGCTTGTTCTGGAACCTACCAGAAAATACTTAAAGAGGATAAATTCTTGAAAGATTTAATGAATTTCTTAAAACGCCAAGGGCGTTCGGATGATTTCGACGGTATTCGTATCGGCTTGGCTTCTCCTGACATGATCCGTTCGTGGTCGTATGGAGAAGTAAAAAAACCGGAAACAATCAATTACCGTACCTTCAAGCCAGAGCGGGACGGTTTATTCTGTGCGAAAATTTTTGGCCCAGTCAGCGACTATGAGTGCTTATGCGGCAAATATAAACGCCTAAAGCATCGCGGTGTAATCTGTGAAAAGTGCGGCGTTGAAGTCACGCTTTCCAAAGTTCGCCGTGAGCGAATGGGGCATATTGACCTGGCGAGTCCAGTCGCGCACATCTGGTTTTTAAAATCGCTGCCTTCTCGCATCGCTTTGCTGCTGGATATGACGCTGCGCGAGATTGAGCGCGTCCTGTATTTTGAATCCTTTGTCATCTTGGATTCAGGCACAACCCCGTTAAATAAGGGACAATTGCTGACGGATGATGAATATCTAGATGCAGTAGAACAATACGGTGATGATTTCACTGCAAAAATGGGTGCAGAAGCCATTTATGACTTGTTAAAGTCAATTGATTTAAAAGAAGTTGTCGGTATTTTGAAAGAAGATATTGGTGCCACCAATTCGGAAACCAAAATCAAAAAACTATCAAAACGTCTGCGAGTCATGGACGCGCTGATTGCTTCCAAAAATCGTCCTGAGTGGATGATTCTAAAAGTATTGCCAGTATTGCCGCCCGAATTGCGCCCATTAGTTCCTTTGGATGGGGGGCGTTTTGCGACTTCTGACCTGAATGATTTGTATCGCCGCGTCATTAACCGAAACAACCGTTTGAATCGGTTGTTGGACTTAAGTGCGCCGGACATTATTGTACGCAACGAAAAACGTATGTTGCAGGAATCTGTTGATGCGTTACTAGATAATGGTCGTCGTGGACGAGCCATTACCGGTACCAACAGAAGACCGCTGAAATCTCTTGCAGATATGATTAAAGGCAAACAAGGACGATTCAGACAAAACCTGCTGGGTAAGCGGGTCGATTATTCAGGACGCTCGGTTATTGTGGTGGGGCCAACATTAAGGCTTCATCAGTGCGGCTTGCCTAAAAAAATGGCGTTGGAGTTGTTCAAACCGTTTATTTTTAGCAAATTGCAATTCCGTGGCTTGGCTACGACCATTAAAGCAGCAAAGAAAATGGTCGAAAGGGAAGGGCATGAAGTCTGGGATATTCTCGAAGAAGTCATCCGTGAACACCCGATTCTATTAAACCGCGCACCAACTTTACATAGGCTAGGGATACAGGCGTTCGAACCGATCTTGATCGAAGGCAAAGCCATCCAGCTTCATCCTTTGGTATGTAGCGCATTTAACGCTGACTTTGACGGCGATCAGATGGCGGTGCATATACCATTGTCCATCGAAGCCCAATTAGAAGCACGGACTTTAATGATGGCGACGAATAATATTTTGTCGCCAGCGAATGGTGAGCCTGTCATTAACCCGTCGCAAGACGTGGTATTAGGATTGTATTACATCAGCCGCGAAAAAATAAATGCTAAAGGTGATGGCAGTATTTTTGGCAGTGTTGGTGAGGTTCATAAAGCCTTACTTGCCAAATCTGTTGAATTACAATCAAAAATTCAGCTACGCATTACTGAAAAAACCACTAACGAAAAAGGCGAAATTGAAAGTAAAACGCATCGGGTATCCACTACCGTTGGTCGTGCTTTGATTTGGGAAGTTGTGCCTGATCGTATGCCGTTTGATATAGTCAACTGCGATATGACTAAAAAGAACATTTCGCGGTTGGTCAATTACAGTTATCGCCATTTAGGTAACAAAGACACGGTTGTCCTTGCTGACCAAATCATGTATTTGGGTTTCCGGTATGCGACGATTTCGGGTGTGTCTTTCGGTATTGAAGACATGGAAATACCGGCTAAAAAAGCCGATATTATCAAAGCGGCGGAATCAGAAGTGGGCGAGATTCAATCCCAATATGCTTCTGGTTTGGTAACCGACGGCGAACGCTATAATAAAGTTGTCGATATTTGGTCTCATGCCAACGACCAGGTGGCTAAAGTGATGATGGACGGTTTGGGTGAAGAATCTGTCGTCGATGCGGATGGCAAAACCGTTAAGCAGAAATCATTTAATTCTATCTTTATGATGGCGGAATCTGGTGCACGTGGTTCAGCGGCGCAAATCCGGCAGTTGGCAGGTATGCGTGGGTTGATGGCTAAACCGGACGGTTCAATTATTGAAACGCCTATTACTGCAAATTTTAGGGAAGGGCTTGACGTATTACAGTACTTCATCTCTACTCACGGTGCTCGTAAAGGTTTGGCCGATACCGCATTAAAAACTGCAAACTCTGGTTATTTGACGCGTAGGTTGGTGGATGTCGCTCAGGATCTGGTGATTACAGGACAAGATTGTGGAACCTCCGATGGGTTAATTATGACCCCTATCATTGAAGGGGGCGATGTTGTAGAGCCGCTTTCAGAGCGTGTATTAGGTCGGATTGTTGCCATTGATGTTATGGATGCGACAGGTGAAAACCTTGTTGTGCCTAGAGGCACTTTACTCGATGAGCATTGGGTTGCCGTGTTGGATGAACACAGTGTGGATCAGGTTTTGGTTCGTTCAATCATTACCTGTGAAAATAGGCATGGGGTTTGCGTTGCTTGTTATGGTCGTGATTTGGGTCGTGGGCATTTGGTCAACATTGGTGAAGCTGTCGGCGTTATTGCCGCACAGTCAATTGGTGAGCCAGGTACGCAGTTGACTATGCGGACTTTCCATATCGGTGGTGCGGCTTCACGATCTGCAACAATCAATAATGTACAAGTCAAATCAGCAGGAACTTTGCGGCTAAATAACTTAAAGTCGGTAATTAACCGCGAAGGTAATCTCATCGCGGTGTCAAGATCGGGCGAAGTAGGTCTGGTTGATGATTACGGACGGGAACGGGAGCGTTATAAAATCCCTTACGGTGCTGTGCTTTCAGTTAAGGAAGGCGATAAAGTTAATGCCGGCGATATTATAGTAAATTGGGATCCGCACACGCATCCAGTTATTACCGAAGTTGAAGGTTTTGTCGAAATGTTCCATTTTGTTGATGGTGTGACCGTACAAAAACAATCTGACGAAGTAACGGGATTGAGTGCAATGGTGGTTACCGATCCCAAGCAAAGAGGTAGTGCGGGTAAGGAATTAAGGCCAATGGTTAAATTGATAGATGCAAGTGGTGACACTATCTATCTGCCCGGCACTGAAATTCCAGCACAATACTTTTTGCCCACGGGGGCTATCGTAGGGATTAAGGACGGTGGTGAAGTGAAAGTCGGTGACGTTCTCGCCAGGATTCCACAAGAGTCCAGTAAAACCAGAGATATTACCGGAGGTTTGCCGCGCGTAGCCGATTTATTTGAAGCACGTAAGACCAAAGATCCAGCGATATTGGCGGAAACGAGCGGAACAATTTCCTTTGGCAAGGAAACCAAAGGCAAGCAGCGCGTTATCATTACCGATGCAACTGGCGAGCAAGTAGAAACGCTGATCTCAAAATGGCGGCATATCACCGTATTTGAAGGTGAGTATGTCGAAAAAGGCGAGACAATTGCCGAAGGTGAATTAACACCGCATGATATTCTCAGATTGCGGGGCGTTGAAGAGCTGGCTAACTATTTAGTCAAAGAAATTCAAGATGTATACCGTCTGCAAGGGGTTAAGATCAACGATAAGCATATTGAGGGGATCATTCGTCAAATGCTAAGAAAAGTCGAGATTACCGCGCCAGGAGATACCTTGTTCATGAAGGGAGATCAAGTGGAGCGTGCTGCCCTAAGGGAAGAGAACGACAAGATTGAAAGGGAAGGAAAAATTCCGGCAAGCTATGAGTCGATACTGTTAGGCATCACCAAAGCGTCTCTGGCTACAGAGTCCTTTATATCGGCTGCTTCATTCCAGGAAACCACCCGCGTTTTGACTGATGCGGCGGTGCGTGGACTTAGCGATAGTTTGCAAGGGCTGAAAGAGAATGTAATCGTCGGCCGACTGATTCCAGCAGGAACAGGCTTGGCTTATCATGAAGCCAGAAAAAATAGACTGGCTCAGAGTCAAATCATTGATACTGAATCAGCATCGACTGTTGATACAGATGATGTTGAAGAAGCGCTCAAGCAGGCATTAAATATTTAGTAAGATAAACCAATAAATTCAGCTTGACCTCAATATTGTTAACAAGTATCATGCTCTGCTCACATGGGCTTAAGTACTTGAGCTAAGTCGACATATTATTTAGCCGTTAGCATTGTTGGGATTGGCGGTTTATATAATGTATTAAGACACCTATACTGAATTCGGAGTAAAGAAAAATATGGCCACGATCAACCAATTGGTTCGTAAGCCGCGTGCTAAAAGAATAGAAAAAAGCAACGTCCCTGCATTGGAAGCTTGTCCGCAGCGTAGGGGCGTGTGTACTCGTGTCTATACAACGACACCAAAGAAGCCTAACTCGGCCCTTCGTAAAGTTGCTAGGGTAAGGCTTACCAATGGGGCAGAAGTCAGTAGCTACATTGGTGGTGAAGGGCATAATCTTCAAGAGCATTCCGTGGTCTTAATCAGGGGTGGTCGGGTAAAGGATTTGCCTGGTGTTCGGTATCATGTGGTACGTGGTAGTTTGGATGCGTCAGGTGTAAACAATAGGAAGTGCGGTCGTTCCAAATACGGAACAAAGCGTCCCAAAGGCAAATAAAATGTTGGTGAAGAATGTCTAGAAGAAGAGTCGCTACTAAAAGAGAAATTATTCCTGATCCACGGTACGGCAGCGTCATGTTGACCAAGTTCATGAATATGATCATGGAAAGTGGCAAAAAGTCTATTGCTGAAGGGATTATATACGGCGCTCTGGAAGTAATTGAGAAGAAAGGTCATGGTGAGCCTTTAGAAGTTCTCTCAAAAGCACTGGAAAATGTTCAGCCTAGAGTTGAAGTAAAATCTCGTCGTGTCGGTGGTGCAACCTATCAAGTTCCTGTTGAAGTGCGCCCATCCAGACGCATGGCTTTGGCGATGCGTTGGTTGATAGATGCTTCTCGCAAACGGAATGAACGGACTATGTCATCCAAATTGGCGGGTGAGTTGATGGACGCGTTTGAGAGTAGAGGTTCTGCTGCCAAAAAACGTGAAGATACTCATAGGATGGCTGAAGCTAATAAGGCGTTCTCGCATTACCGCTGGTAGAAAAACAAGATAAAGCCCAGGCTTTAACGGTGGTTAGAAAAACCCCAATAGAGCATTATCGCAATATAGGGATAATGGCTCATATTGATGCAGGCAAGACCACTACGACGGAAAGAGTGCTGTACTATACCGGTATCTCCCACAAGATTGGTGAGGTTCATGATGGTGCGGCAACCATGGATTGGATGGAGCAGGAGCAGGAAAGAGGAATCACCATTACTTCTGCTGCCACGACTTGTTTTTGGAGTGGCATGGAAAAACAGTTCCCACAACATCGGATCAATATCATTGATACGCCGGGACACGTTGATTTCACCATAGAAGTGGAGCGTTCATTGAGGGTTCTTGATGGGGCTTGCGCGGTTTTTTGTGCCGTAGGTGGGGTTGAGCCACAGTCTGAAACCGTGTGGCGACAAGCGAACAAGTATCATGTTCCTCGCTTGGCTTTTGTTAATAAGATGGATCGCACTGGTGCTGACTTTCTGCGTGTCATTAAGCAGATTGAGGCCAGGCTGGGAAGTAAGGCAGTTCCTATGCAGCTACCTATCGGTGCTGAAGAGCATTTTGAAGGGGTGGTTGATCTGCTTAAGATGAAGGCCATTTATTGGAATGAAGCCAATATGGGCATGACTTTTGAGGAAAAGGAAATTCCAGATAGTATGCTTGCTGACTGCATGAAGTGGCGGGAGCATATGATAGAAGCGGCAGCGGAAGCCAATGAAGAATTGATGGGTAAATACCTTGAAGAAGGTGTTTTAACCAATGAAGAGATAAAGCAAGGTGTTCGACATCTCACTATAGCTAATCAGCTCGTCCCTGCTTATTGCGGGTCAGCGTTTAGAAACAAGGGTGTTCAAGCCATGTTGGATGCGGTGGTTGAGTATTTGCCGTCACCGGTAGACATTAAGCCGATTGAAGGTGTGCTTGATGATGAGATTACTGAGGCGGTTCGTCCGGCATCAGATAATGAGTCTTTTTCTGCGCTGGCATTCAAGATAGCAACTGATCCTTATGTCGGGACGCTAACTTTTTTCAGGGTGTATTCTGGGGTTTTGAACTTAGGGGATACGGTTTATAACCCTATAAAAAAGAAAAAGGAACGGATTGGGCGTATTGTGCAGATGCATGCCAATAGCCGTGAAGAAGTAAAGGCCGTGTGTGCTGGCGATATAGCGGCAGCAATAGGGCTGAAGGATGTGACAACTGGGGACACGCTTTGCGACCCGAATCACATCATACTACTTGAACGAATGGAGTTTCCAGAGCCAGTGATTTCGGTTGCGGTCGAGCCGAAAACTAAGGCGGATCAGGACAAAATGGGGATTGCTTTAGGAAAGCTAGCCCAGGAAGACCCATCATTTAGGGTTCATACCGATGAAGAATCGGGGCAAATAATAATATCGGGGATGGGCGAACTCCATCTTGAAATTATTGTTGACCGGATGAAAAGGGAATTCAGCGTGGCAGCGAGTGTGGGTGCACCGCAGGTGGCTTACAGAGAAACCATTCGTGCTACGGTTGAACAAGAAGGAAAATTTATCAGGCAGTCGGGCGGAAAAGGTCAATATGGTCATGTCTGGTTGCGGTTAGAGCCCAAGGAAAGAGGTGCTGGCTACGAGTTTGTAAACGAAATTGTTGGTGGGGTTGTTCCGAAAGAATATATTCCAGCAGTGGATAAAGGAATTCAAGAGCAGCTAAAAAGCGGTGTCCTAGCAGGGTATCCCGTTTTAGATGTGAAAGTGTCCTTATTTGATGGTTCGTATCACGATGTTGATTCGAGCGAGATAGCTTTTAAGATTGCAGGTTCCATGTGTTTTAGAGAAGGTGCAAGGAAAGCAAATCCTGTTTTACTCGAACCTATTATGAAAGTGGAAGTTGTTACCCCAGAAGATAATATGGGGGATGTAGTTGGCGATATTAATAGGCGTCGAGGAATGATACAAGGCATGGAAGATACCCCCTCGGGGAAAATAATTGGTTGCGAAGTACCGCTAGCGGAAATGTTCGGTTATGCAACTGATTTGCGTTCGGCAACACAGGGGCGAGCTACTTACAGTATGCAGTTTGAAAAATACA
>NZ_JBEBKJ010000088.1:0-15175 GCF_040079455.1 Methyloglobulus sp.
AGATGAAACGCCAAAAAAAAGATATAATCGCCATATTTAACCTAGAGGATCGAAAAAATGAACGAAAACTGGATTGCACCTTCCATCCTGTCTGCTAATTTCGCTAAGTTGGGCGAGGAAGTCGATAATGTATTAGCCGCTGGCGCAGACGTTGTCCATTTTGATGTGATGGATAACCATTTTGTGCCTAACCTGACCATCGGGCCGTTGGTTTGCGAAGCCTTGCGTAAACATGGCGTAACCGCGCCTATCGACGTACATTTAATGGTTGAGCCGGTAGACCGCATAATCCCAGATTTCGCCAAGGCGGGTGCTTCTATCATCACCTTCCATCCCGAAGGTTCTGTGCATATCGACCGCACTTTGCAATTGATTAAAGATTGCGGTTGCAAAGCAGGTTTAGTGTTCAACCCCGGTACGCCATTAAGCCACCTGGATTATGTGATGGATAAGCTGGACATGATTTTGTTGATGTCGGTCAACCCCGGTTTCGGTGGCCAATCGTTCCTGCCTTCTGCTTTAGGTAAGCTACGCGAAGTCAGAAAACGCATCGACGACAGCGGTTTTAACATCCGCTTGGAAATCGACGGCGGTGTGAATGGCGCCAATATCGGTGCGATAAAAGCGGCGGGTGCAGATACTTTTGTGGCAGGTTCTGCGATTTTTGGCAAGCCGGATTACAAGAAGATTATTGATGAGATGCGGGCTGAGATGGCGAAGGTTGGTTAAATTGTAACGCTGCGTGAGTACCACTATTGCTGCACTCCTTGGCGCACTGATCGGTTCCAGTGCGTCTATCGTTACTATGATTATCCAACAACGATACCAAAACAAACGGGAACTACTCAAAATCGCAGCAGACCTTGCGTTGCAAGACTACAAACGTCGGTTCGATTTACTTAAAGATAATGGTGAAGGAAGAATGCCGCCGATTTCTGCATTTGTACATTATCAAATGCAAGTTTTGGAGCATATGTCGGCTGGCAGCTTTAATCCAGAAACAATTAAATCTTTAAGCGAAGAATACGAACATATACTTGATGCCTATGCTTCAAATACCAATGAGCGAGCCTCAGCCAAGAAAAACAAGTAAACTATATAAATCAATCTCATAAAAAATAAAAAGTTAAACCTTGTAATTAACCCATGACCCCAGAACAATTCAACATCTACGCCAGACAGGGTTACAACCGCATCCCAGTTTGCCGAGAAGTGCTGGCTGATTTAGACACGCCCCTAAGTGCGTACCTAAAATTGGCCGACGGCCCGTATTCTTATCTGTTTGAATCTGTCCACGGCGGTGAGCAATGGGGACGTTATTCGATTATTGGTTTGCCCTGCAAGACTTTAGTTAAAGTTGATGGTAATGAAATACGGCTGGAAAAAGAGGGAGAGGTGCTTGAAAGCATAACCCACGATAATCCTTTAGCTTGGATAGAAGCGTTCAAAGATCGCTTCAAAGTACCGGACATTGAAGAATTGCCGCGCTTTAGCGGCGGCTTGGTCGGTTATTTCGGCTATGAAACCGTTGCTTATATCGAGCCGCGTTTACGTGCCGATAAGCCTGATCCTTTAGGTTGTCCGGATATTTTGTTGATGGTTTCGGAAGAAATCCTGGTATTCGACAACCTATCCGGCAAAATGCTGTTGCTTACCCATGCCAATCCCGAAGAAGACAACGCCTATAATCTGGCTGTCGCACGATTAGATGATCTGGCAAGAAGATTACGTGAGCTAAAGGCGGAACCGGCCAAGCATAACAAGTCTGTGCGGGTGCAGGAATCAGACTTTGTCTCCGGTTTTACGGAAGAGGGCTATAAAAATGCGGTACTAAAAGCCAAAGAGTACATCACCGATGGCGATATTATGCAGGTGGTGCTGTCGCAGCGAATGTCCATCCCTTATAGTGCGCCGCCGTTGGATTTATACCGTGCATTGCGTTGCCTAAATCCATCGCCATACATGTACTTCCTGAACTTGGATGATTTTCATGTAGTCGGTTCTTCACCAGAAATTCTGGTTAGGTTGGAGGATGATTTGATTACCGTACGCCCTATTGCTGGTACGCGTCGGCGCGGAAAAACACCGGAACACGATCTGGAGCTGGAACAGGAACTGCTGGCTGATCCCAAAGAACTCGCCGAACATCTTATGCTAATCGACTTGGGCCGTAACGATACCGGACGTGTGGCTGAAATCGGCACCGTGGAGTTGACCGATAAGATGATCGTCGAGCGCTATTCGCATGTTATGCACATCGTGTCCAATGTCACTGGGCAATTGCAATCCGGCAACAATGCCTTTGATGTGTTGGCGGCGACGTTTCCGGCAGGCACGGTCAGCGGTGCGCCGAAAATTCGCGCAATGGAAATTATTAATGAACTCGAACCCGTCAAGCGCGGCGTTTATTCCGGTGCGGTTGGCTATATTTCATGGTCGGGCAACCTTGATACCGCGATTGCAATCAGGACTGCCGTCATCAAGGACAATATGCTGCATATTCAAGCAGGTGCGGGCATCGTGTACGATTCTATTCCCCAAAGCGAATGGGATGAAACCATGAACAAAGGACGCGCCGTATTCCGCGCCGTCAGCATGGCGGAAGCGGGTCTCGATAGTGAACAACAGGGAGGGCAAGCATGAGCGCAGTCAACGTAGTAATGATCGACAATTACGATTCATTTACCTACAACCTCGTGCAATATTTTGGCGAGTTAGGTGCAAATGTCACGGTGGTGCGTAACGACCAGGTTTCTCTGGACGACATCGCCGCATTAACACCGGATAAAATCGTGATCTCTCCCGGCCCTTGTACACCGAAAGAAGCAGGTATTTCCGTGGCGGCAATCGAAAAATTTGCCGGGCGTATTCCTATTTTGGGCGTGTGCCTAGGACACCAAAGTATCGGCTATGCCTTCGGCGGCAACATCATCCATGCCAAAAGCATTATGCACGGCAAGACCTCACAGGTTTATCACCAGGATGAAGGCGTATTCAAAGGCTTAAGCAACCCCTTCACCGCAACGCGCTACCATTCCCTGGTCATCGAACAGTCCACCCTGCCTGACTGCCTGGAAGTCACTGCCTGGACACAAGACGAGCAAGGCAACATCGACGAAATCATGGGCGTAAGGCATAAAACCCTGGATATTGAAGGCGTACAGTTCCATCCCGAGTCGATCTTGACGGAGCATGGGCATGATTTGCTTAGGAATTTTTTGGGACGGTAATGGAGCTATCTCATATCCAAGTGACATAGAGTGATATAACTAAAGCCGCGAGGTAGCATGTGCAATACAATTTTGAATGGGATCCCAATAAGGCACTAAGCAATGTCGAAAAACATGGTATTACGTTTGAAGAAGCTGGCGAGGTTTTTTTAGATGACTTTCATAAATCAATTTTTGACGCTGAACACAGCGAACATGAAGAACGCTGGATCACATTAGGGAAAAATCGAAAAAGACATCTCATCGTTGTGATTCACACGTTTGAAGAACATAATCACCAAAATGTTAATTTGCGAATTATTTCAGCACGGAATGCCACCAAACACGAACAGCAACAGTACGAGGAAAGCCCATGAAAGATGAATATGATTTTTCCAAAGGGGTACGAGGTAAGTTTTATCGCCCGAACGCCACCTTGAATTTGCCAGTTTACCTAGATAATGAAGTCAGAATTTATCTACAGGAATGCGCCCACTCTAAGGGCGTTGAAGTAGGGCAATTGGTTAATGAAATGCTTAAGCAGGATATAAAATTGATTGAAGCTGTGAAGCCTTGATTTCGTAATCATCACATTCAAAACATTAACAGAATGACTAAAAGCTCACACAAATACGCCATAGCTGAAGAAAGGCTTTCAGAGGATGATGATTTCTTTGAAAATTTAGCCATTAAAGAATCGGATCTATCCCCAAATAAACTGTACTATCGGGATGATGTAAGAAAGATTTGGTTGTATCAAGCCAACTGCCTTGAATTGATGGATGCCATCATAGCCAAATATCCATTAGGCAAATTCGATATGATTTTTGCCGACCCGCCATATTTTTTGTCCAACGGCGGTATCAGTTGCCAAGCCGGAAAAATGGTCAGCGTAAATAAGGGTGCTTGGGACAAATCTCGCGGCGCAGAGCTTAACCATGAATTTAATACCGAATGGCTAAAGCGTTGCCAAAAATTGCTAAGGCCCAATGGTACTTTATGGGTAAGCGGCACACATCACGTTATTTACTCAGTCGGTTATGCCATGCAACAATTAGGTATGAAGATACTCAATGACATTATTTGGGAAAAACCCAATCCGCTACCAAGCTTTTCTCGCAAGTATTTTACGTATTCGCCAGCAACTGTTTTCTAACGATTAAACAGGAGTTTCACGCAATGACTTGGAAGGATTTTGTTTATCAGCAAATTATTCAACATTGCAATAGCACAGGTTCTAGAACTTTTTCTTTACAAGAGTTTTTAAAAGAAAAATTAGCCACATTTCAGTCTTTCCGACCTGATAATAAGCATGTCGAAGCAAAAATTAGACAGCAACTTCAATTTCTAAGAGACGACAATTTAATCAGCTTTATTGATAATACAGGGAATTATACGCTACGAGGAATTGACTTACTTGATGTCGAAAAGGAAGAAACTGCATCAATTGATTTAACTAAAGAAGTACCTGAAAAAAGGGAATATCTTATTGAAACTTATGTAAGAAAAGTCAAATGGGCGAAACAAGCTATTGATTTGTTAGGGTCTAACTGTTTATTTCATAATTGTAATAATATTTTTTTACGCGAAGATGGAACGCCTTATATAGAAGTACACCACATTATTCTTCTATGTCGTGGCGGTGAAGACAGAATATGGAATTTATCGGTTCTGTGTGCCCATCATCATCGAATGGCGCATTTCGCTGATGTTAAAACTCAAATTGCAATTGAAAAATTTTTGCTCAAAGAAGTAACAGTAAGGATGTAAACACAATGACAAACATAAAATTGACTGATGCAAATTTAAAAAATCTTCAAATCGTATTAGAGTATCTGTCAGACTCAGAAAAAAAATCTTATGAAGAGTACATTTTTAATAATTTTGAAGAGGTTACAAACGAAAATTCCGACTTAACGTTTGATAAAGAGTTTTATAATAAGTCGGAAATAGAGCATATATACGCGTATACGCAGCGGGTAAAAGATGCAATTGAAACAAATATAAACTCAACTTTTGATTGATGATGTCCCCTATGTAATCCATAACAACACACTTTTTGTTATTGAGGTTAAATTTCAAATAGTTGAGGGATCGGTGGACGAAAAATTACAAACTTGCGACTTCAAAAAGAAGCAATATAAGAAATTAATGTCCCAGTTAAATATTGAGGTCGAATACATTTACGTACTTTCTGACTGGTTTAGAAAACCTAAATATAAAGATTCGTTAGATTACATTATTTCAGTTGGATGCCAGTATTATTTTGAGTATTTACCACTTCATAGGCTAGGCTTGCCCGTGCCATAAGGTTGGTTAAAAGTCTACGGTTGCCTCTGCGGGATGGAGCTTGCAACCAATGCCGTTAAGTTAAGCGGCCTAGTTCCTTCTCCCTTGAGGGAGAAGGTTAGGATGAGGGGGAGTAAATGATTGATTTTAATCTGCTCACCCCAATCCTCCCCAGCAGGAGAGGGTGTTTTCTTTTTTAGCATAACGACATTAAGCTTACAACTCTGTCTCGAACAATGCCCCAATACTATAAATTACATAGCGTAGCAATAAAAACCATGACCATAAAAGACAGCAACGGTACTCCACTTAATGACGGCGATTCAGTCCAAGTGATTAAAGATTTAAAGGTAAAAGGTACTTCCGTTACCCTTAAACGCGGAACGGTCATCAAAAATATCCGCCTCACGGATGATGAGGAATTGATTGAATGCAATGCGGATAAGGTTAAAGGGCTGGTACTCAAAACCTGTTTTTTGAAGAAAGTTTCGTAAAAAAAGTTGAAGCTTCCAAATTCCGTTCGCCCTGAGCCTGTCGAAGGGTAGGTGGGATTTAGAAGGTTCACTCAATTGGTGAGATGTGTTGTAGTCCGCCCATGCTTCGACAGGCTGAGCACGAACGGATTACAACACATTTCAGCTGACTTTATTAGGTCTAAATCTTAATGATAGGCTTTAATAAAGCCATCATATTTTCAGTCAGAAGATAGGCTTGATGAACAACGCCAAAATGGATATAAAACAAGCACTAGCCACCTTATTAAATAAGCAAAGCCTCAGTGCAGAGCAAATGCGTGATGTGATGCGGCAAATCATGAGCGGCAATGCGACCGATGCCCAAATCGCTGGATTTTTGATCGCCCTGCGTTGTAAAGGCGAAACCGTCGATGAAATTGCCGCTGCTGTGGAAGTGATGCGCGAATTGGCTAGTAACGTTCCGATAACAGGCGATCATGTTGTCGATACCTGCGGCACGGGCGGCGATGGCGCGAATACGTTTAACATCTCCACAACCTGCGCTTTTGTCGTTGCCGCAGCGGGTGGGCAGGTTGCCAAACACGGCAACCGTTCGGTATCGAGCAGTTGCGGCAGTGCTGATGTACTGGAGGCTGCGGGTGTCAACCTGGATTTATCGGCTGAACAAGTCGCCCAATGTGTGCATGAAATTGGCGTGGGTTTTCTATTCGCCCCCAAACATCATGGCGCGATGAAACATACTATCAACGTACGCAAGGAAATGGGTGTAAGGACGCTGTTCAACTTGCTAGGCCCCTTATCTAATCCTGCATCAGCGCCCAACCAACTGATCGGTGTTTTTTCCAAAGACTGGGTAGAACCCTTGGCGCAAGTGTTACTTAAGCTCGGCAGCCGACATGTGTTAGTGGTGAGTGCAGAAGATGGTTTGGATGAAATCAGTATTGTTTCGGCAACGCATGTTGCTGAATTGAAAGATGGTGTTGTCTCCACTTATACCGTAACGCCTGAGCAATTTGGTTTGCAGCGGGCGAGTTTAACCGAGTTGGCGGTAACGAATGCCGCAACTAGCTTGAACATGATAAAATCTGTCTTGAATAATCAGCCAGGTGCGGCATTGGACATCGTGCTGTTAAATTCTGGGGCAGCAATATATGCCGCAAACATTACGCCATCTTTTGCGGACGGCATTAGCTTGGCCAGACAGGTGATTGCCAACGGTACGGCATTAGCAAAGTTAGGTGAATTAATAAACTATTCGATAGTGGGTTAAACCTGTAACTTGATATAGGGCGGAGTGACAAACCTAGGTTTGTCACTCCAAAATACACGCGACTCACAAGCATGAAGCCGACAAAGTAATCAAAAAATACAGGTTTAACCAACTACAAACTATTTATCAGCACTTTGACCAAAACATCAGAACACGTATGAAAAAGATGGGACGGATTAAGGCAGTAATTCATGCTTTCTGTGATTATCCGCAAAAATCCGTGTTCTATCTTAGACCTATCAACTCGAAAATTTAACTGTAATATCAGCAATGACAGACACCCCAGACATACTAAAAAAAATCCTCGATAAAAAAGTGGAAGAAATTGCCAATCGCAAACAACGCATGAGCATTGCCGACCTGGAAGAGATTGCCCAGGGCGTTGAAAGACCGCGTGGATTTTATAAGGCCTTACAACATAAAGTTACCGCAAAAATGCCTGCGATTATCGCTGAAATCAAAAAAGCCTCACCCAGCCAAGGTGTAATCAGGGAAAATTTTGCACCTATCACTATCGGTTTAGATTATGCCATGAACGGTGCAACTTGTTTGTCGGTACTGACAGATAAGGAATTCTTTCAAGGTGCCGAAGCTTATTTGCAGATGGTCAGGGAGCGTTGCCCCCTACCCGTCATCCGCAAAGATTTCATGATCGACCCGTACCAGATTTATGAATCCCGCGCCTTGGGTGCGGACTGCATCCTGCTGATTGCCGCCGCCTTGGGTGCCGGACAAATGCAGGAATTGTCGGAAACTGCAACCAACCTTGGCATGGATGTGCTGGTTGAATCCCATGACGCAGCCGAATTAGAACGTGCCTTGGAACTGGATACGAAACTTATGGGGATCAACAACCGCAATTTGCGTACCTTTGAAACGTCCTTGCAAACGACGTTAGACCTTAAAACAATGATCCCATCTGATAGAATCGTGATTACTGAAAGCGGCATCCATACCCAAGATGATGTGTGTGTGATGCTGAACAATGAGATTTATGCTTTTTTGGTGGGTGAATCTTTTATGCGGGCAGAAAGCCCTGGGCAGAAAATGCGCGAGTTGTTTGCGCTGTGATTGGGTTTCAACTGCTTAAGGAAATTCTGAGCAACTCGATTCCGTTTATGGTTCGATACTTCAACCAGCTCAGGACTCACTACAAGCGTAATCAATCCATTACCGTTCGTCCTGAGCTAGTCGAAAGACTTATAAAAAGTTTCCTTAAAACTTAGACTTTCTGACAAGGAATTAACGGCTTCTTTTCATGCGCAGAGAAAATCCCATAGGCATTTTTGATTCTGGTGTGGGTGGTCTTTCGGTACTTCGGGAGATACGGAAGCTGTTGCCCAATGAAAACCTCTTGTATGTCGCTGATTCCGCCCATGCACCTTATGGCGACAAGACTAAAGAATTCATCCTGGAACGCTCTACCACTATCGTCGATTTTTTTATCAGTCGCCAAGTTAAAGCGGTAGTGGTAGCCTGTAATACGGCGACGGGTGCCGCGGTAAAAGAGATTCGCCCGACCATCAGGCCAACCATTATTGCAATGGAACCCGCCGTTAAACCTGCATCAGAGAAAACCAAAACCGGTGTTATCGGTGTATTAGCAACCAGTAGAACCTTGACCAGCAACAATTTTCAGATATTATTGACACGTTTTTCCGATCAGGTAAAAATTATTCCACAAGCTTGCCCAGGATTGGTTGAACAGGTCGA
Source organism: Methyloglobulus sp. (assembly GCF_040079455.1). Lineage (GTDB taxonomy): Bacteria > Pseudomonadota > Gammaproteobacteria > Methylococcales > Methylomonadaceae > Methyloglobulus. The sequence goes on from NZ_JBEBKJ010000088.1 coordinate 8,958, forward strand.
ACTCGGTGACCTCAATGGTGATAAGACTCGCGCCCTGGTTGCCCAGTATGTTCTGCCACTAATCACGCAAAACGTAGACTTCATTGTCTTGGGCTGTACACATTACCCATTTTTGGCATCGCTCATTCAGGAACTGGTCGGCTCTTCAATAACCGTGATAGATTCCGGCTCCGCTATTGCACGTGAGCTTAAATCCCGTTTGGAGAAAGCAGAAATATTGGCTGACCGGAATTATTCAGGATCCGTGCAGTTTTGGAGTAGTGATGAAACCGGCAAAGCAAAGCAGGTTATTTCACAGCTTTGGGGAGATGATGTGGACTTGTCGAATTTGCCAGCATGTGTTCCAATTTAAGATAAATTTATACCAGCACAAAGAATTTTTTTGCGATGTCTACAATTTTGTAAGATTCGAATGGCATCTTTTGGTATTGCCGGTGATTTCTTGATTTTGGATTCATTATGAGTGTTTTTAGAGACAAGCTAGTGCCTTGGTGGCTGCGAATTGGCATCAAGATCGTTTTGTCCAGACTACCTGTTCCATATTCATTTTGGAAGCGTCTGCACATCTTTGAACATGGGGACATGGATCAGCACCCAAGAGCATTGGGAAATTTCCTTATGCATGCAAGGGCAGCAGGTGTTCTTGATGAAAAACAATCTTTGCCGCATCTGACTATTGGTAGTGACTTTAATGTGCTTGAGCTGGGGCATGGAGATTCATTATTCAGCATTGTAGTTGCGAAAGCATTGGGGACATCACGTACCTTGGCTGGTCGATGCTAATTCTTTTGCTACGATGGATATCGCGGCATATAAAAAGATGCTGGATCTGTTGCGCCACAGAGGTTTTCTTGTACCATTTGGAAACGATACCAGCACGCTAGACGGGCTTATTAGGGAATGCAACGGTGAATATCTAATCGGAAGTATCCAATCATTAGCACATATACCCCCTGAGTCGGTAGATTTTTGTTTTTCACAAACAGTGCTTCAACACGTTACAAAAAGCGATTTCAACAAGCTCGCCGTGGAACTATTTCGACTATTAAAGCCTAATGCTGCCTGCCATCATCGTGTTGATTTGAAAGATATGCTGGGAGGAGGATTGAATAATTTGCGTTTTTCCGAAGCAACGTGGGAGGGCGGTCTATTTAGCAAGTCAGGATTCTATACCAACCGCATTCGTTTTAGCGAGATGATCAGAGTTTTCCGACAGGCAGGTTTCAGACCCACCCTGCTAAAGGTTTTACGTTGGGAGCAATTACCCTTGCCTCGCAACAAGCTCGACCCTCGGTTTCGCCAATTGCCCGATGATGATTTGTTGGTCAGCGGCTTCGATATTTTATTGAAAAAATAAAATATTTGTACCTTCGGTGCTCTCCAATTCAATAATAAAACTAATTTTCATATTATCGCTTTATACCTGGGCACGCCAAAAATTGAAGTGCAAAATTTTTAATGGCACTATGGGGTATTTCATTTAACTTTTGCAACTATCATAAATATCTCCTAAATTAGAAGAGTGAGATTTTAAAGCCCTATAAGGTTACGGCGACTTTTGGCTTCTTTACCACCCGAAAAATGTGCGTGTAATCCTTGGCGTACAGACTAGACTCGGTGGGTACATAAGTGCTTAACGCTTCGCCTACCAATAGCATGGTGGTAAGATTCCAATTGCTGCTTTTGATTTCTGTCAATAGTTGCCCTAATGTGCTTTGGTGTGACCTTTCCTCAGGCCAAGTTGCTCGATAAACCAATGCGACGGGTGTGTCATCTGAGTAATGTAGGCGCAGATCGGCGACAATTTTTTTCAAATGTGGGCCTGACAGGAAAATGCACATCGTTGCACGATGTTCGGCTAGCAGAGCTATAGATTCGCTTTCCGGCACGGCGGAGGCTCGACCGGAGACGCGCGTTAAAATAATAGTTTGTGAAACTTCCGGCTTGGTCAGCTCTACCTTAATGCTTGCTGCGGCAGCGGTAAACGACGATACGCCCGGCACAACCTCATAGACGATACCCAGCCCATCCAAGCGGCGCATTTGCTCGGCGGTTGCACCGTAGATAGCAGGATCACCAGAGTGTAATCTTGCGACCTCAATGTTTTGAGCTTGAGCGCGGCGGTAACAGGCTTCCTGTTGTTCAAGATCAAGCTGAGCCGTGTCGATGATCTCAGCATCGGTGCGACAATGTACCAACATGTCTTTTGATACCAATGAACCAGCGTACAACACCATGCTGACTTGACCCAAAATAGCTGCGCCGCGCAGGGTGATTAAATCTGCCGCACCTGGGCCAGCACCGATAAAATAAACTTTCATGAATGTCTTTGCTCTCTGGTATTTTTTCGTATTAACAAGGTAGACAGATAGCCCATTGCTTGGGCTGCATTTAAGTTGCCAACATCCGTTGTCAGCATTTCATCGACTAAGCCAACGCGACGTGCAAATGCACAGTGGTTGCTAATACCCATATCACGCAGCAAATCCAATACCCAAGGCAGACGTTTACCAATCTTCATCAATATCACAATGTCATGGTTATCAATATCTGCACGTAAATCTGCCGCATTTTCAGGACACGGTAAAATTAAGGTGCGTTCTTTGCCTTCACCCAACGGCCAGCTCATTGCCGCCGCTGCCGCTGCATAACTGGTAATGCCTGGGAAAGTACGTTGCGTTAGATTGGGCAGCAGCACTTGCAAAGCCGCGAGTATATAGCCGTATGTAGAGTAAGTGAGCGAATCACCAATAGTCAAATAGGCAACGCTGTGGCCAGAACGCAACTCAATGGCAACGGTTTCTGCTAATTGCGTGTAATGATCGCTTAAAATGGAACGGTCAGACTCCATCTGGAATTCTATTTCGCGTATCCGTTCCGGTGCAATGCTGATACCTGTCAGACATTGCAAAGCCACCGAGCTTTCTGAAGTGGTTGCGCGTGGAGCAAAGATCACATCAGCCCGTTGCAAAGCTTCAACCGCCACCAAAGGGATGTACCCCGCAGGCCCTGGCCCTACGCCGATGCCCCAAAATGTACCCAACTTGCTCATGCCGCTCCCAATGGTTTGCCATTCAAATTAAATAGACGCACTTCAACACGACTTACTGCCGGTGTGCGTTTGTGAACCAATGCGGCGATACGCCGTTCAATTTCTAGCCACAACACGGTTGAATTGGCTTGGTGTTGTAATATTTCTACGATGGCTTCTACGGTATTTGCACGTGCTATGGTTTGTACTAAATCACCGCTAAAATTCAGATCGAACGCTACACCTGCGACAACAGTCATAGCCATCTCGCTTTTGCTAGAATGCGTGTTCCACACGTCTGCCAATACTTTGGCAAGTTTACCTGGGTGTCCCAGCAACCAAAGTACTTCTAACTTGCGTTGCTCTTCTACCAAGGCTTGCTGCATAAAGTCCAGTGCATCACCCAGAAAGTTGGCGATTTGTACGGTTCGCTGCGGTGACAGCGCCAATGTTTCTTTTGCATAACTGCGGCCAATTTTCCCTGGCAATAAAGCAATACTTGATGCGTCACCGCCCAAAGCGACGCGCACATAAACTTCTATGGAGGCAATCCATGAGGCCAATGACAACGGCTCAACAATCCCCGACGTACCCAGAATTGAGATGCCACCGACAATACCAAGTCGAGGGTTAAAGGTTTTTTGTGCAATAATCTCACCGTTTTCACAACCGATAGTGAGATCAAAACCGACTGGCGAGTCATTACCTAGCACTTCAGCAACCGCTTGCTGCATCATCAAACGCGGCACTGGATTGATGGCAGGTTCACCGACGGCTACTCTTAATCCGGGCTGCGTCGCAATACCGACACCTTTGCCAGCAAAAAAACGAATCTTGCCAAGATTATTTTTGCACACAATCGCAAAGATAGTTGCACCATGGGTATTATCAGGGTCATCGCCACCGTCTTTGATCACTTCTGCACGTACCGATTGTTCATCTATCCATTGCACGGACTGAATTGGTATCACCAAATAATGCTGGTGGTCAGGCAATGTGATCGGCACTTGAATACGATATTCACCACGCAGCATTAGATACAATGCGACCTTAACCGCAGCCGTGGCGCAACTACCGGTCGTCCTTCCACGTCGTAAACCATTCGGCGCGAGACTATCGAGATCGAATTTTTCTAGCGCAATTTGTTTCATAAACCTAAATTACGCAATTAAATCTGTTGATTTTCGCGCATGGCCATTGCCGAGGTATCAGAACATGTTTAATACGAACGAAAACCAACTATTCAACACAAATGATGAGCCGAGCAAAATTACGACCGCCCTGATCTTTCCAAAAGGAATGAGTACAATTTTGCATGATTCAACTGAATTTATCTAGGATAAAAGGTGGTGGGCAGGGTAGCTTTATTTTGCCAAAGGCTGACTTGCCTTTTGGACTGATATTTCCGCCAATAAATGTATTCACAAAAATTAATTTTTTTGCCGTGATCCTTTCTACTAAAGATGGTTTTCAAGCATTTTTGGTTTTCCCTTCAGAATGTGAGGAACATCATCACAATTAGGCTTTGTTCGGTATAAAGCTATACGTTGGGGAAGTAGTTTCAAACGATTCTGTGAAAGAATTCAGTAATTTTTGTTTTAAAGACTATATGTCGTGTTCATATAAATAATGTTACACATCATAACGCGTTAAACATCTCAAAAAACCAATTATTTTCACAGTCTCAAATCCACGTCCTGCATGGGGATAAGTGACGGATACCTATTATTTAGGACATCCGCCACACATGCCTGTCTTATGGAACTAAATTTTTGACTTCGCAAGTCGTCGCTGTGTCAGTCTGTGCGCCACCATCACAAATATCAACGCCAATGCCGCCGTCAAGTGCATCATTTTTATCTCCGCCTTGGAGAATATCATTCCCAGCATCGCCAAACAATTTATCTACGCCATCCGCGCCTTGCAATACATCATCGCCGACACCGCCGCAGACCACGTCATTGCCAGCTAGGCCTAAGATAACATCATTACCACCGAAAGCCTGGATGACATCGTTACCAGCTGTCCCCTGGATCACATCGTTACCATTGGTGCCTGACAGGGTAGCAAGCTTTCCGTTGCAAGTGCCAACCGGTTTTACAATATTGCCACTTAGCAGTAGATTGTAGCTCCCTTTAGAATTGCTGCTAACAGACCTTACACCGACATAGTAAATGCCTGAGCTAAAAGTCTTATCAATACTTCCCCCGTATGTCTGAGTAGATACAGGAACACAATTTTTATCGAAAACTTGTGCGTACAAGGTTAAGTTTGACTGGATTCCAGTGACGAGACGTCCCGGTGCCGCCAGTTTGACTTGGAAAAAATCCCTATCCCCGTATGGGCCGATTAAGCCGGGTTCAATGGCGCTCCGAGCCGCGGTGGCACTGGCACAACTGACACCACGATCATCCGTGGTAAAGTCGCCTTCAACTTGAATCTTGTAGTTTCCTAATGCTGCGCTACTTACTGGACTAATAGCGATATAATAGATGCCTGGAGACACAGTCTGACTCAAAAAAGCCCCATATGTTTTGTTAGAAACACTAATGCAATCTTTGTCGTAAAGTTGGGCATACATAGTGACATTGCTAAGCGGGCTTATGGTAAGCAAGCCATCACTTGGCGCGACAACTTTAAAAAAACTTTCCTTGCCGGCAACGAGTGTTCGCGGCCCGCTAGTGCTATTGATAGCAACCGGCATCGAACCTGCATCGCAGGCTCCAAAGGCAAAGACTGTCGGGGACAAAGCTAATCCCCCTAGACATATTGTAAATAGCGCTAAAACTCGGATAACAGTTTTGTGTGTTTGCATTTTCATAACATTAATTGTTGTTGTGGGTGATGTTGGAAAGTTTAACTCGTTCTGAAAAATGAGTTTTTAACAGGCTGCTTCAAAACCCAGAAGCAGTTTTACTTATAACATAATGGCGTGGACTAGAAAATGGTTTTTGTATGGTGCAAACGAAACCCCTTATCTAAGGGACGTTTTGTGTCGATTTTGTACCCCTCTAACAATGCTCTCACCACAGTCGCTCTCAATAACTGTTCCAGACCTGCTGAGAAACAAACTGTGATTTTAATAGCCTTGAGACCTTTGCACAAACAGCAGAAACTCCGGCTGACTGGTCAAAAGCCGATTTTTTTGAATTGGCATTCACCTTAATGGGCGGTATTCGGCTGAAAT
>NZ_JBEBKJ010000089.1:0-15149 GCF_040079455.1 Methyloglobulus sp.
GGTTTGGGCTAGGTTCTTCCAGGACATAGGCTATTGCTCGAACTTGAATAAAGGCTTATTTTACCCATTTTGGGGCTTGAGGTCGTGCAAAGGTCTCAGACAGTTAATGGGACATGCAAACGAAATCCCACTACTTGGTACTCGTTGGGTATTGAGATCAATTAAAGGTCGAGAACTGTGGCAAGGCACTATTATTACAATACAGTTTCTTAATCGGACACAACTCACTGGATCAGATGAATGTAGCAAAAATGGATGGGGCAGATATAAGCTACATTCAGATAGTCAACTGACGATTATGGAGACCGGCAATCATCAAATAGGATGTGCCGGGAGTATAGGTACTCAAGAGTATGAATATACAATAAAGCTTTTGGGTATCACTCACTACAAAATTGAAGGAACTGTATTATCGTTATTCAATGAATCCAAAGGAATTCTATTGCAATACCAGCTTCTGTCTAAAACCAAAGCCAATCCGGAAAATCTGCTTGGCAAAACATGGCAACTGGTCTCGGCGACAGGCTTGGGAAAATCCGGCTTAAGTGCCTTTACCTTGCAATTTGATGCTAATCAATTCGATTTCAATGGCGCAACAATCTGTAGAACTTACCAAGGCACTTACCATATGGTTGATGAAGCCTTGGGGGTCTTCTCTATTCGCAGGAAAGTAGGTGTTTTCGATTATTTTTTGTGTCGCAGGGAAAACACGCTTGCTGAAGAAAGCTATCTTGAGCTTTTAAAAAATGTCTGGCGTTATGAAGTATCAGAAACACAATTGGAACTGTACGCAGACCATGATAGAAAGCTGGTTTTTAAGTTGACGAACGACTAAATGCAAAAGCGGCACAATGTTTTTAGCAGGTAAATGTGAATACAATACACTGCAATCATCAAATATTAGCTAACCTGTTGCTTATATTAATTTTCATCAGCACTTTGTCGTTAGCCGAATCGAATTTCTTGCCGATGGCCTGTTTGAGGTCTGCGTTTAAGCGCTCTTCGGGATTGAGTTCAGGGCTGTAACTGGGCAGGTAGAACACTTCGATTTTATCGGTGCGTTCCGCCAGCCAAGCCTTGACGGGCTTTGAAGAATTGTGCCAATTTTCAAACTAGGAATGCGGATAATTCAGCGAGACGGGGCATGTTGCCCCGTCTGTAGGTTTCAGGTTGATTAATCGCAGCCACGTCATTTAAGTTTTGCGAAAACGTTAGGGAAGGGGTTGCAAACCCCGTCCCGCGTGGGTGAAAGACAGTAAATGATTACTGCTGGCAAAGAGTTGTGATTGAGAGATAGGCAACATGCCCCGTCAGGCTGGAAGCATACCCAACCCGTACTACTTTTGTGCATTGAAGAACAAGTTTTGCAGTTTTGCTGGAACTAACGTCAATAGAAGCAACGCAAAAGCCGAAAATAAAAAATGAGGTTTATGACAATTAGCACTCATAAAAGGTGCTGAAGAAAAACAATAGTTACCTAGTGATCTATCTACAGCGATGCTAATTAAACATAATATGCCTGTTAACCACCACCAAAAATAGCAATATTTGCGGTAAAATATTCGATCCTGAAAACGTTTATTTAAACAGAAAATGATTGCCGTCAGAAAGGCACAAAATGATAAGCCAACCCAGATATAGGACATAAAGGGATTTTCCGGTTCTGGTGTAGGTAAAAACATAATGTTTTCTCTAGTTCAGTTAATTAATACACTAAGACAGTATTTCCGAAAGTTAATGTCTTAACGTTTCATTGTGGAAATCGTTAAAAGTCGGTATTAATTCAATTTTCTTGATAAAAAATAGGCGTAATGGTTTTACATATTGCGCCTACATTATTGAATACAAATTGGTATTTAGTTATTGATAGGTGATTTTAGAGTAGGTTCCGCCTAACCTGTAAACACCTCCCATGATGAAAGTACCGTTTGCTTGCTTTGTTAAGGTAAGTTTCCCAATGTAATTAACCCGTCCGCTATTGGTGTTAGTATAAGTCATGTTATAAAGCACTCTTTTAAACGTCGGAACATTAATTGTTTTCGTCAAAGGATTATAAATTAATGCATAAATTGACGGTTTTTGTGCTGTAGTTAGCACTCTTTTACTGGCAACAGAAAATACCGGATCGATAATATTGTCTTTGGGTGAAGTATCTTGACCAGTTTCTCTTAAGGGAATCTCTAAAAATTCAAAAAACTTCTTCTCCCTCTGGGAGAAGGCCGGAATGAGGGTAATAAAATCAAGCAATTATATCCCTCACCCTAGCCCTCTCCCAGAGGGAGAGGGGATTATTAGAGGTTCCCTTAATACATAGCTATAAGCGATACCGTTTTCGTAGACGGTAGGGAGTACGACTGTTCTTATGCCATGACCAACGTAGCCGGTATGACCAATGGGCGACACGACAGAAGGCATGTTGTGCCGTAGAAGATTTGTGCGCCAGCGATATCGTAAGCACTTAGGGCTAAAGTACCTATGTAATCTTTCTTACAATAATTCATGATTGAAGCTAAATCGTAATCGCCTATTCGGATATTGCCAATCAGCACATCGGACATTGCGATGCCAAATCGAGGATCCCTTTTTGCATTTAAGCCCGCGATATCGTTACAACCGCCACCTAGCCAAGCATCACTACGGTTCTGTTCATGAGAAATGCCGATGACATGACCAAATTCATGAATGATGGACTGTTTGATACATAGGTCTACATTATTAGAGCAAACTTTCCGAATAAGACTACCTAGTGGTGCTGAAAAATCCAAAACTACTCCATTTTTTCGGTTTTTTAGTTCATTACCGAGCGTCAGCACATAAGGTGAATAAGCTCGTGTACCAGAAACAGTTACAACTGATTTTGTAGGCTCAACTAAGGCACGGATACCAGTATGGAGCGGTATTTGATAAATCGGAGGACATTATGGCGTAGTAGATTCATAAAATCTAAGCCGAGTAAATCTACTCCAAGTTGTCTGTAACAGACCCGGCAGGGCTTTCCGTCGCGCATTCCATGCTGGATTGGCTGCAATCTGCACGAGATTTTCATAACAAATGGGGATGTCGTAAGTTTGCGTTGCTGGGTTGATCGGCCAAATATTGGTGTCCCGATAAAACGCCTTCGCTGTTGGGGTTGAACTTATTGCAGGACCAGCGGCTGCGTAAACTACAGTGGTGGCTAGAAAGAAAGAAAGAAAGAAAGAAAGAAAAGATAATTTTCGCTTAAATTTTGAATACATAAGCCTTACTCCAGATAGTTGATTAAGGGTGCATTTTAATTACCTGCAAAATACCGTTTTAGCTTATACGTTAATTCGTTGCCTTTATCAACTTATTCAATTTGCTATGTTTGATTTGTTAATGTTTAGTTTTTGTTGTCGTGCGAAAGCATTTTGGTTTTTCTGCACTGTGAAGTCATAATGACTAGCGTACAATTCATTCAAACAATCATCATCAATCTTCATCAATAGCCATGAATGTAAACACTCCCAACTATCGCTCAGAATGCGCGTTATCCACAGCATTAGACGTTGTTGGCGATAAGTGGAGCCTGTTAGTGGTGCGTGATATGTGCATGAATAAGACCAAATACGGTGATTTTCAGTCGTCACCAGAAGGCATTCCTACCAATATTCTCGCTAATCGGCTGCGCCGTTTAGAGGAAACTGGCATCGTAGAAAAAAAGCCCTACCAGCTTAAGCCATTACGCTATGAATATTTCTTGACTGCCAAGGGCATTGATCTATTGCCCGTTTTACAACAGCTAGCGATCTGGGCGCATAACCATGTTCCTGAATGTGGTATGCCGCCCGACTGGTTTTTGGACGCAAAACCTGATGATCTGGTAAAAGCGAAATAACATCCCCAAAAAACCAACTTCTTCCTTGACGAATAAACCCTGTGAATCTTACGTAAAATGACAATTAACCCTTTTTTGTCAGTCCATTGTTATTTTTTCATTAACAAAACAGTCAGATACTGGTAAATTGTTCGTCGGCACTTAATCACTAGACCGTGTCAACCCAACCTTTGAGGAGATCATGCATGTCTAACAACCTATTAGAACTATTAAAAGAACACCTAGCGGGTGATGTTGTCTCAAACCTCGCTTCATTTATTGGGGAATCACCAAAAAATACCGAATCTGCATTACACACCGCGCTGCCTTCCTTACTTGCTGGACTGGTCGACAAAAGCACCGATTCAAAAGGTCTTACTGACCTTTTTAGCCTACTGATTAAGGGTAACTACGATGGCAGTGTACTCAGTAATCTGGGTGCTTTATCTCGTGGCGGTGAGGAAACCACCAAATTTTTATCAGAAGGTAGCAATTTATTGACATCACTCTTTGGTGATAAGGTCGCTGGCATCACTAATCTGATCGCCAACGCCAGTGGGGTTAGTAAAAACTCATCAAGCCAGCTACTGGGTTTTGTTGCCCCGATTGCCCTCGGTTTGATTGGTAAAAAACTTAAAATTGGAAATATGGACACTGCCAGCGGATTGGGTAGCCTTCTGAGTGAACAAAGTGGCTTTTTAAAAAACCTTATTCCTGCGGGACTTAGCGATCTGTTAGCGGGTACAGCAACCACCAGCAATAATGTTATTAGTGACTTCGATAAAGCAGTTAATACAATAGATTCTGGTTATACCGCCCCAAAAACCGCGACTGTAACTGATACACTGCATAATATAAGCGATACGATTGGAGATGTAGCTGAGGAAAGTCTCACCGCTGCCAAGAATGTGGCTGAAGACTTTGGTGAAACGGCCAGCAAATTTGGTTCGCATATCATTGACGAAGGCAAAGAATTCACCCAAAGCGCTACGGAAGTTTTCGATGAAAATGCAGGTGGAGGCAAAAAAATTCTTCCGTGGATACTCTTAGCGGCGGCACTTGCGCTAGCTTGGGGGCTGCTCAAAAGTTGTAGCGCTCCTGAACCGAAAGTTGAAGCCATCACACCAACGGTATCTACGCCAGCCGTTACTCCACCGGCTTCCAATCCACCGCCAGCAGAGCCAGTCGTCACAGCACCTATACCTGAACCTGCTAAAATTGAAGCTCCGGCTCCGATAGTTGAGCAAGTGAGCGACTTCTTTGAGAAAACCTTATCTACCGGCTATGTCATTAAAGCCGCAAAAGACGGGTTTGAAAGTAAGTTAGTTGGTTTTATTGAAGGTAATGAGGCAATCAACAAAGATCTATGGTTTACCATGGACGGCATCACTTTCGATACCAACAAAGCGAGTATCAAAGCGGAATCGACTGGGCAAATAACCCATATCGCTGAAGTTCTGAAAGCTTTTCCAAATGTCAAAATCAAAATCGGTGGTTACACCGATAATACCGGCAAAGCTAACGCCAATAAAAAACTGTCCAACAATCGAGCTAATGCTGTGAAAAAAGCCTTAGTCAAACTAGGCACTAAAGCAGATCGCATTGATGCAGAAGGTTATGGCAGCGAACATCCGGTAGCCAGTAACGATACCACAGAAGGTCGGCAACAAAACCGCCGAATTGATATAAGGGTAACTGAAAAATAAAGCTAATGGACAGGTTTAAGGTACAGTTGTTGGTCATGCTATTTTGTACCTTGAACCTTCCACTTTAGTGGACTTTGCGTTCTCTGAAACAACCTTAACAGTTAGAAAAAAAGAGGCTAGAACGCTATATTTTACAATGTGATGGATTAACAACACTAACAACATCTAATAACTGTATGAAAACCCTAGCACCTAAAAAAAATTATCTCATTTCTGGTTTAATAAGCATCGTAATCGCTCTTTCGTTAGGTGCTTGTTCAGATGAGAAACCTAAAGAAGCAACATCTGTCGTCCAGGAAAAATCATCCACAGAGAAAAACATCAGCGTTGATTCTCCGACCGATCCGACACCTGAAGCCGACAATTCCCAAAAACAAAAATTCGAACATGATTTTGCCGCGCAATGCGTCGATAGGGAGCTGAACAATTCGACAAACAAGATTGCCGATGCTGACCGCATCACTAAATCCTGTGGCTGCATTTCTGCCTTTATTATGAAAGACTTGACTGATGAGGAAGCGGAGAAATTTAATACAGAACATGAGCACCCGCAGTCCTTACGGATCAAATTCGAGGCTGCCGCTTACGAATGCCTACAGGGAAAAGTACAACCAGCAGGACCTAAGTTGTTTGGCAAACAATAACCACTTCACTCCGTGTTCATTGGTTAAGTAGCACGGCATCATTTTTAATAATTCCAGATTTAACATAATTTTTTAGCATAATTTAAATCAAGATTTCGCCAATTATAAAACTTACCGAATAGTCTATAGTTTTTTGCTAATAGCAATATGCAATACGTTTTACCTTGTGGTGATAATGCTTGGCACACGACTTTGAAAGAACTGTATGTTTATTCTACACAGCTCCAACAAAACTGAAAATCTGGTTGAGCATCTGGTATCGGTGATTTCCAATGCACCGTTACGTACGCCTTTCGCCAAAGAAGTATTCCTAATCCAAAGCCAGGGCATGGAACGGTGGTTGTCGCAACAATTGGCAAGCCGATTTCATGTGTGGGCTAATTACCAGTTTTTATTTCCCGGAAAGTTTTTCAGTTTTATTGCCCGGCAGTTAGATAGTCAAGTCAATGATGCAGCGTTTGATCGCGGACTGATACTGTGGCGGTTGGAAGCTTTGTTACGCAATCTGGAAAACGATGATTGTTTACCGTTAAAGCAGTATTTATCCGGTGCGAATCAAGCCTTAAAACGCTATCAATTAGCCCAACAGTTGGCGCAGATTTTCGACCAATACCAGATCATGCGTCCTGATTTGCTGGCGGCATGGCAAAACGGACGGCTGTTGCACGACACTGACGTTGAACGCTGGCAGAAAGCGCTCTGGCACCAGTTAAGCGGGCAAATTGGCAATAAACATCGCGGCGAATTATGGTTGGATGTGATCGCCAAATTGAACAACTCCTCGGAAGGCTCATTAAGCCATCAGTTACCGGAACGGATTTCTGTGTTTGGCGTGAATACCATGCCGCCGTTGTTTCTGAGCTACCTACAAAGCCTTTCGAAACATTGCGATGTTCACCTTTATTTGCTGAATCCGGCACAAACTTTCTGGGCCGATCTGGCAAGCAAACGGCAGCTTTCTACTGACGATGATTATAACGGACATCCTTTGCTGTTAAGCCTAGGCCAACAAGGCCGCGAGTTTCAGGAAATGCTACTGGAATTCACGCAGTTTGATTTTGAGCCGGAAAGTTTTGAAACAATCGCAAAACCCAATAACCTCCAGCAATTACAGAACGATATCCTAAATAATGCGGTTTCAGGTCAAACCCTGGGAAAAGATGGCTCTATCAGTTTACACGCCTGCCATTCCAGAAAACGGGAAGTTGAAATCCTGAGAAACCAGTTACTACAGGCGCTGGAAAACGACCCAACATTAGAACTGCGTGATATTGCGGTGATGGCACCGGACATTCAGCTTTACGAGCCGTTTATATCCGCCGTGTTCAGCGATATACAACACGCTATCGCCGACCGCAGCTTGCGGCTTGATAACCGTTCGCTGGATACCTTCATACGGTTTCTGGAATTAAGCCAAAGCCGCTTGGGTTGGCAATCTGTGCTGGATCTTCTGGAGCGTGCCGATGTTTTCCCAACCTTTGGTCTAAGCGAAAATGATCTTGAGTTGATTAAACACTGGGTTCAGGATACTAACGTACGCTGGGGACAATCTGGGCAACATAAGCGGGAACTGGGGCTACCGGAACTTAACGAATACACCTGGCAAGCCACACTGGACAGGATGCTGATGGGTTATGCGGTAGGGCATGAGGATGAATTTGTCGATGATGTCCTGCCTTATAAGCATATTGAAGGCTCATCGGCTGATGCGCTCGGTGGACTGCATGATTTTTTGCAACTGCTTTTCCAGGCCAAAGCGGAACTGAAACAAGCTAAATCCCTTAAATCCTGGGGGTCACAGCTTTATTATTATGCCGACCAATTACTCAGCAAATCCGGTTTGAAGGTTAGTCTGGTAGAGCGCCAACAACTCAATGAGTTGTTGCTGGAATTATCAGGGACTCTGGCGGAGGTGCATAACGATCCCGTTGAGTTGCAAGTCATCATCCAATGGTTGGAAGGCATGATCGCTGAACGCAAATCCGCCAATGGTTTTTTGCGTGGGCAACTGACGTTTTGCTCCATGCTGCCCATGCGTTCCCTCCCTTTCAAGATCATCGCCTTGATGGGTATTAACGAAGGCGAATTCCCCAAAGTTGACCGCAAACCGACGTTCGACCTAATTGCACTTAGCTTCCGTAAAGGTGACCGCTCGCGCCGGGCGGATGACCGCTATGAGTTTCTGGAAGTTTTACTCTCTGCCCGTCAAGAGTTAATCATCACTTATATCGGCCAATCGCAAGCCAACAATGAAGCTATTGCTCCTTCAGTCGTCGTTACCGAACTGCTGGATGTACTGAGGGATTATTATCAGTTGTCTGGATTGGTTACCCACCACCCATTACAACCGTTCAGCAAACGCTATTTTGATGGCACTAGCGATTTGTTCAGCTTTTCGGAAGCGGATTGCGAAACCGCTAAAGCCTTCTCAGCACCCAAGCCTGAACCTGTTTTGTGGTGGCAAGGTGCAATCCACACTGGACCAGAAGAGGTAATGGAAGATGCCATTGAATTAGCCGATCTGTTCCGATTTTTTCAGCATCCGCAGCGTTATTTCATGCGGCAACAACTGCACTTGCGTTATACGGGCATTAGCGCAGAAATGCAGGAACGCGAACCCTTCACGACCAGTGAACTCAGCCTGTATGACATTAACCAACTTTGGGTGCTTAAGTTACTCACCGATTCTGAGATGTCGCTCAAAAAACTGCAAGCGCAGGGCTTATGGCTGTCCGGTGCGGCTGGTGAAGTGGAATTCGGGCAACATCAGCTTGCTATGCAGGAATTTGTTGATCGCATAAAAGCTACTGACATAGGAACGCCTTTGGACGACCTTGCTGTTGACCTGAAAATCGGCGGCTATCGGCTGGTTGGCAAACTGGGTAACCGTTACCAAAATGGCAGCTTGCACTATCGTTATGCTAATTTAAAAGGTAAGGATTTTATTACGGCTTGGTTGCAGCACTTGCTTATCAATCAATCGCAAAAACAAAAAACGTACTTAATAAGTGCAGATGAAGATTTGCTGTTTCCGCCTGAGATTTGCGATTCCAGCTATTTACCGCAATTTATTGATATCTACCGACAAGGCCAGCAACAACCGAATTCTTTTTTCGTAGAAGCGGCGTTGGCTTATCTAAAGCAAACGGACAAACAGAGGGCAGTAAAGTCGCCAATGGATGCAGCCAAGGAATCTTTGTCCACCGCGATAACGTACGCGAGTGAACACGAACTCAGGCAACTGTATGGTAACGTCGCTGATATGGAATTGATCCTGACGAATACATTCGAGCAACATTGTGAAACCTTGTTGCTACCGGCTTGGGAAGCAACTCATGGCTATTGAAGACTTCGATCCTGTAAACACCGAATTACGCAAAGGCACCAGCCTGATCGAAGCCAGTGCTGGTACTGGGAAAACCTACGCCATTGCTATGTTGGTATTGCGTTTGGTGGTCGAGCAGGACGTGGCTATTGATAAGGTGTTGGTCGTCACGTTTACCAAAGCGGCAACGGAAGAACTCAAAGACCGCATCCGTAGCAGGCTCTCCGATGCCAAACGAGCTTTGGCAGGCCATGTTGATGCCACAGATAGCACGATAAATGCGTGGCTGACACAGGTCAATCTACCGCCTGAGCTTATCAAGCGGCGCTTGGACTTGGCATTGCTGGATATAGACCAAGCGGGAATTTTTACCATCCACGGTTTCTGCCAACGTGTACTCAGGGAACATGCGCTTGCCAGTGGGCAACTGTTTGATGCTGAATTGACTGACGACCTGGCGATAATCAAACAAGCCTGTGCCGATGATTTCTGGCGGCGGCATGTCCAAAACCGTGCGGCTTGGGAAATTGCGGTATTGACCAAAGACCTCAAATCGCCGGATGCTTTATTGGGCAGCATAAATAATGTTTCTGACGATGCGCTGATTTATCCTGACGAACAATCGCTGGATACGGCTTTAGACAAATTGAGGCAATTGTCGGATAACGCGAAAACTAAACTGTCGGATTGCACCCAAAAGGTAGATGCACAGTTCACCGGAAAATCCTTCAAAGCCAGCTATCAAGATAGATTTACAGGACATTGCAGGGAATTAGGCGAGTGGTTGCAGGGTAATACCTTACACTTCCCAAGTACTGAGGCTTTATCCTTGTTGACTTATCAAGGGTTGCTTGAAGGACTGAATGGCACTCAATTCAGAAGCAATAAAGTTCAGTCCAGCGATGAGCGGAAAACTGAATTTTTGGCTTCATTAAATCTTGATACCAAGCCATTTGACGATTTCGCGGCAAAAGCACTACAAATCACGGTTGCCTTGCGCCGGAGTTTGCTTGAAATTTTACGCGTTGAACTGGACAAACAGCTAGAACAAATCAACCTGTGGTCGTTCGACAATTTAATCACCCACTTGGCAAAAGCATTGCGCGGTGAACGGTCACAGCAATTAATTGGCGAACTCAGGCAACGCTTCAATGCGGCGTTAATCGACGAGTTCCAAGATACCGACAATAACCAATGGCATATTTTTTCCAGTGTTTTTGCCGTAGATAGCCATTATTTAGTGCTAGTCGGCGATCCCAAACAGGCCATCTATAAATTCCGTGGCGCAGATATTTATTCCTACCTCGAAGCGCAAACTCAGGCGCAGCACCGCTATACGCTCAGGAACAACTGGCGTTCACACCCACATTTGGTGACGGGCGTTAATCGCTTGTTCCAACGGGAGCAAGCCTTCTTATTGCCAGACATAGCTTTTAATCCTACACAAGCTGCCCAGTCAGAAGACGATGGCACGATGCATCATAACGGGAAGGCAGTCGCACCCATGATGTTTTGGCAGTTGCCGGAAAGTGGCAGCAAGTCGGGGCATTGGCAAGCGAACCGTTCCGATGCGGCACAAGCCATCCGCATTGCCGTCGTCAATGAAATCGTCGAATTGCTGAATGGCGACTATACGCTGCAATTCCAGCCCGATACCAAGAACCGCTTACTGCAACCCCAAGACATTGCCATTCTGGTACGCGCCAATAAACACGCTAGGGAGTACCAGGAAACGCTGCGTTTGGCAGGTGTACCATCGGTATTGAACAGCACCGAGTCCGTATTTGCATCCGAAGAAGCCGGACATTTGTATACCTTGTTGCAAGCTGTCGCGCATCCTGGCGACATCAACCTACTAGGACAAACGTTAGCTTTAAGCTGGTTTGGCTATGACGGTCAGGCACTTTACCAAACTCTCAACAATGAATCCGAAATTGATAACATCCTGGCTAGATACTTAGGTTATTACCAAAGCTGGCAGCAAGCGGGGGTGATGACGATGATGCAATCCCTGATGAAGCTGGAAAACATAGCATCCGTGTTATCTAAATCCATGTTGGCAGAACGGCGGTTGACCAATTTGCAGCATGTACTGGAGTTACTACAGCAAGCCGTTATTGACGAACGCTTAGGTATCCACAAAACTTTGAACTGGCTAAAGACCGCAATAACAAAAGCCCAAGGCAACACTGGCAGTTCCGAAAATCAGCAACTGCGATTAGAACGTGATGCCGATGCCGTCAAAATTATCACTATGCACCGAGCTAAGGGATTGGAGTATTCCGTCGTTTTTTGCCCTTACCTGTGGCAAGGTGGATATCGTAACAATAGTAAAAATCCCTTGGTCGTGTGCCATTTTCCAGACACAAAAAGCGACAATAGCAACCGTTTGATTGTCGATTTGGGTTCTGCCGAGCTGGAAAAGCATCAAGCCCAAGCCCAATTTGAAGAACGCGCTGAGGATTTGCGTTTGGCTTATGTCGCTTTGACCCGTGCAAAATACTGCTGTTATGTCGCATGGGCGAACGTCCGTTCCGAAGATAAAGCCAATGAATCTGCGTTGGCGTGGTTGCTGGATTTTGCCGAGCAAGATTTTTCCGGCCAGCAAGCTGTTTTGCATTCCCTGCAACAACAGGACGAACAGGCTTTTGGTTATCGTTTACTTGAAGCGTCCGACGCTATCGCTGGAAGTTACCAGCAACCGGAAAAGCACAACAAGTTGCAGGCAAAAAAACGGCAACGCTCATTCTACACGGACTGGCAAATGAGCAGCTACACGGCATTGTCTGCACTTAGCTTGTCGGATTCGCCTGAGTTGCCGGATGATAAGGCAAGAGAAGAGCAATATTCGACCAGCAACATCATCGACGCATTGCCATCTGGCGCACATACCGGCAATGTCGTCCACGAATTGCTGGAAAACATCCCCTTTATTGATCTGGCTAACAAACGAAATGTTTCGGCATTAAGGGATAAAGCCTGCCAACGCTATGGCTTAAGGCTAGAGCAGCCGGATGTCATTGACGAACTTTTGCACAAAACAGTGACCACGCCGTTAGCACTGAACGATCCCCAGTTTAGTTTGATGAATCTACCAGAAGCCCAATGTCTGAAGGAAATGCCATTTTATTTATCCTCGCCTTCGTTCAATACTCAAAAAATTAACCATATTTTGGGCAATCAACTGACATTCCAGCCCTTAAGCCAT
The DNA here is from genome assembly GCF_040079455.1 of Methyloglobulus sp. Taxonomy (GTDB): domain Bacteria; phylum Pseudomonadota; class Gammaproteobacteria; order Methylococcales; family Methylomonadaceae; genus Methyloglobulus. The sequence goes on from NZ_JBEBKJ010000089.1 coordinate 12,719, forward strand.
AAGCAAATGAGCGGCTTTCTGACAGGCTTTATCGACTTGATTTGCGAATATGGCGGTCGCTATTATGTGATGGATTACAAAACCAACAGCCTGCCCGATTACCACGCCGAAACGCTAATCCAAGCCATGCGGGAGCATAATTACGGATTGCAGTATTGGCTTTATTGCGTCGTATTGCACCGCTATTTGACACATCGCCAACCCGATTACAGCTTTGCCAGGCATTTTGGCGGGGTGCGCTATTTGTTCGTCCGTGGCATGGAGTCTGACGTGGCGACGAGCGGGGTTTTTCAGGACAATCCAGACTTGACCACCCTTGAAGCATTGACTGCGGTGTTTAAGGAATAACACCATCACAATAAGTAATCGCATTAAATAATCGGTAGTGGGTGAAATCTGTAACTTGATTGATATACGGAGTGACAAACCTAGGTTTGTCACTCCAAATAATCGACAGTAGACAACCCTCTTTTTTACGAAAGCACAGGAAAGACCTTAGAGGTTTTAAAAACAAACATATATTGGGATTGGTATGATTATGTTAATGCCGAACGAAGAAGAAATCTTTAGCCGCCTGGATCTGGCCTTTGCCAGCTTTCTCAGCCAACGCACAACATTGGATGCTGCTAGGCTTAAGGCATTGGAAACCCTATTGGCAACGCTTTCTCAACAACAGCATCAAGGTCATAGCTGTATTGAAATCAGTGATGCAGATAAAACTTTACTGTTAGATTCTGGGCTTATCTGCGAAGATCCGACAAGTTCTTACCAAACAGTCCCCTTAGTCGTCGAGAAAAATCGACTATACCTGCAACGCTATTGGCATTATGAAGACCGATTAGCCCGACAAATCAAGACGCTATCACGAATAGGTAAATCCGTAGTTAACTTGGATTACCTACTTGACCGCTATTTTCCTGCCACTAATACAGAAACAAACTACCAACGTGTAGCCGCAAAATTAGCCGCCCAACAGTCATTTTGCATCATCACTGGCGGTCCCGGCACAGGCAAAACTACAACCATCTGTAAAATTCTGGCTGTATTGCAAGAACTGGCTGACGAACCGCTATTAATCGCCTTGGCTGCGCCTACCGGAAAAGCGGCTATGCGCTTACAAGAAGCTATCTCGCAAAATTTAGCTGAGTTAAATTGCCCAGATACCATCAAAAACCATATACCGCATACTGCAAACACCTTGCACCGCTTATTGGGCGCACAACCGCCATCGCCTTATTTCCGGCATGATAAGGACAATCCTCTGGTGTTTGATCTCGTGGTAGTCGATGAGGCTTCGATGGTAGATCTCGCGCTGATGAGCAAACTGGTCGATGCCTTAAAACCTGGGGCAAAATTAATTCTATTGGGCGACAAAGACCAACTTGCTTCAGTTGAATCAGGCGCGGTACTTGCCGATTTGATCGCGGCATTGCCTAACAACACCGTGGAATTAAAGCATTCGTACCGTTTTGAGATGGGCATAAAACAACTGGCGGATGCGGTCAATCAACAGGATTTTGAGACAGCTTGGGATATTTTATCGACAAACCATGATGCCACAAAGTTACTTGAGCAAGAGCAGCTTATGCCTTATATATTGGATAAGCGCAAGGAATACCTAAGATTAGTCAATACCAAAGCTAAATTTTCTATGCTTTATCAAGCCTTTAATAGCTTTCAAGTGCTGTGTTCTAACCGTCATGGTAAAAATGGGGCTTTGGAAATCAATACGGCTGTCGAACAAGATCTTTTTGGACTGCGTCTCAAATACGGTACAACGTTTTGGTATCCAGGTCGTCCCGTTATGATTCTGCAAAACAATCCAACCCTGCATCTTTACAATGGTGATATTGGTATTTGCCTGCCAGACCACGAACAAAACGACAACCTAATGGTGTTTTTTCAACGGGCTGATGGCGCGGTCAAAAAACATCTACCAGCGCGTATGCCGACCTGTGAAACCGTATTCGCCATGACAGTACACAAAAGCCAAGGTTCTGAATTTGAAGAAGTATTGATAGTGCTGCCGGAAACCGTCAATCCTGTTTTAAGCAAGGAGCTACTTTATACCGCAATCACTCGTGCTAGGAAAAAAATCAACATCGTTGCAGAAGAAAGCGTCTTTACCGCAACTATCAACAGAAAGATGGAGAGGATTACTGGATTAGTGAATAAATTTCAACAATCAAGCTTTAACTACCGCCGAAAAGAGACAGAGCGCTTGCCCACGGAGAAACAAAATGGGCTACGCTGATAATAAAAAGGCTACTAACTTTTATCGCGTACAATTGTCCATCGGCTAACCGTATTCATTCAAATGGTTATCTGTTCGACCGCTGAAAATCCTGGAAACGTAGCGTTAGCGGAGTGAAGATTTTTAGTCCCCAGAAGCGATAGTGCTGTGTGTTTTCACGAAGCGCTGTTTGCGGCG
>NZ_JBEBKJ010000090.1:0-15086 GCF_040079455.1 Methyloglobulus sp.
GTTTGGGCTAGGTTCTTCCAGGACATAGGCTATTGCTCGAACTTGAATAAAGGCTTATTTTACCCATTTTGGGGCTTGAGGTCGTGCAAAGGTCTCTTACTGTATTTTAATGGCAATTGCGTGGAAACTCGTTTGGTATCTAATGGTTTTACCAGCATCAGTTCAACATAAAAATAAAAATTAGCAAGTAACCTGGATGAAGCTTGCGGAATCCAGGATTTCGTGACTTCGATGGCCCGTATTACGTTGCACTTCATACGGGCTACCTTGCTGCCGAGCGAACTACGCAGGCAGAACAGATTTAAGCCCCAAAGACCAATTGGCGATCAGGGTGTATTATGGCCAAATGCCCAGCTATGACGTTCGTAATACCACGTTTACTGTTCCTCGCATAGAACGATTTGACGGTAAAGTCTTCACCGGTAAATTTAAATTTATTAGAAGTAATATATGGCAACAAATTGGTTCATTGACGCTTACTACTACGCCCTCCAAGGCATCAGCAAAACTGAGTTCTAGCGGCGTATTAACCATACCAGAGATTAAATATATTAACTCGGCAGGACATGTAAACCAGATTCTTAATGGTACTTTTCGGTCTGGGTTAGCCAGCTTTTATTTCGGCAGTTGGACTAGGGTTCAACCGCTGACCTTTACGCCTGTTGCAAATTAAATAATTCTTCTTTTCATATAACAGCACTTTAATATTTATAAAGTGCTGTTTCTTCTTACACTGGGCATGGAGATTCACTGTGTCTCAAAGCAACGAGCTTTTTAAAAAAAACCTATTTTACTTGGCTAAAACATACTTGGTGCTGATCTGTATTTTTCTGCTCTATTGGGGGTGTATGGGAATGAGTTTTTTTACTTTTCCCATCGAAGGCTGTATGGGCGAGTATGGCCCTTATCAGCAGTTGCCCGAATACCTTAAAATTGCTTTAACAATACTATTTTATATTTTATTAATGGGCATTTTTGCGACCCATTTTTTTTATCAAGCGAAATGCTTTTACAATGATAATTTCTATTTTTCCTATAGAAAGTTCTGGCAATTTGGCAGTGTTACCCTTTCCGTTACATGGCTTGTATTACTTGGCCTTTTAAGGATCACTAATTATCAAAATAGAGATGCTTTCGAATTCATTATTTATCATATCATTAATGATTTTATCTTTATAGCCATTCATGCTGCCATTTTCTGGCATTTGACTACGGCACCTGCAAACAACCAGCATGAGATGAAAACCAATCCTCCGCATGACGGGTTATGTTAACTGTTCCCGCTTACGACATCCCTGTTTTCTGGGAGAAACCTAAGGCCGTAAGGCGCACTAACCATCGGGCAGTGCGCCGCATTAATCCAATTTCATTCATCGTACAAATCTTTCACAACCGCCCCATTCAAGGATAAACGCCTTGCCCGACCCAACGATGGAAATTCGAGTATGGTCAATCTTTTACCTGCTTCACCAATCCATGCTTGACCAGGTTATAATGGATATAATCCAGGTGCGCCCAGTAATCGGCTTCGTCTCGGATCAAGTGTTCCCAATACCGGCGTTGCCAGATGCCGCCTTGGCCACGCCCTGACCTCTAACCTCCGCTCAGTTTTGGGCAACGACTTTGAAAACCCTACTTTAATCAACCGTAAACGGGTGGCGTAATCGGTATCATCACTTTTTGTCCTGATTACTGTTGACCGATCAAAAACGCCCAGCGATTATGACAAGGATATCTACAAGGAGCGCAATCTGGTAGAACGGTTGTTTCAAAAGCTAAAAGAATACCGCCGCGTCGCTAACCGCTACGAACGATTAGGACTAAATTATACCAATCCCAAAAAGTTGTTATATAAATCCGCCTCATCCTAGCCTTCTCCCTTTGGAGAAGGTAACAATGAAAACTTATTAGGATTGGTATTATATGGTCATGCTGAATCTAGTCAGCATTTTGATTTGGTTTAAATGAGAACAGTCCCTAGGGGGAGGGTCGTAAATGCTTGCTTTAATCCCTCATCCCGACCTTAGCATCGTAGCTTCCATACCTACTCCCGCACTTCCGCCATCCCTGACGGTCGTCCCTCAAGGGAGAAGGGCAGATACTTGTATAGATACTTATGCCCAGAGGGAGAAGGAATTTTTTGAATTTTTTAGATATTCCCTTATCATACGAAATGAAAAGGAAAATCCAAAACTTCGAGAGCCACAGTTTTGTAATCAAAAATCATTATGCCTACCATATTAATTTACACATCCAGTCTTTGCCCTTATTGCATCATGGCGAAACGTTTGCTTGATAGAAAAGGGGTAAAATATACTGAAATTAATGTCGATGAAAAACTCGGTGGAAGGGAAGAAATGACGCTTAAAACAAAGCGCCGAACAGTCCCGCAAATATACATTGGCGACCTGCATGTTGGCGGTTTTGATGAGCTTTCTTCACTCGAACGGCAAAAAAAGCTGGATGATTTGCTTTCAGATGCGGAAACTGCTGCTTAGGAATTTTTTGCCTTTCTTGATCGCTACTAAGGTGGTGACGAGTGGTCTCCATGAGGCTCATGACTAGCAATCTTCCAATTTGATTCATGTACCCATTGGTTGAAATTCTCTACTGATAAAGGCTTACTTAGAAAAAATCCTTGGGCAACATCGCAACCATAATCCATCAGCCTAGTCATTGTCTCCTTATTTTCCACCCCTTCTGCCGTGACCATAAGACCCAGATTATGCCCAAGATTTACGGTTGCTTTGACGATAGCCGCATCATTCTCGCTGGTCAAAATATCCATGACAAAGGATTTATCTATCTTGATTTCAGTTAACGGGAGCTTTTTTAGATAAGCTAAGGAAGAATAGCCCGTTCCAAAATCATCAATTGAAAAACGATAGCCCATTTCATGCAGTCTTTGGATAATTACCAAGGCATTTTCAGGCTCGGACATCACCGATCCTTCAGTAATCTCAAGCATTATCCACTCCGGCTTAATTCCTGCAGCCACTGCCACGCCGGAAATTAAATCAGGTAATTCTGGATCATGCAGATCCTTGGCTGATAAATTGACCGATATTTTGATGGGTAGCCCCTGTTTATGCCAGTTAGCACAATCACGGAAAGCACGTCTCAGCACCCATTGTGTCAATGGTTTAATCATCCTATTTCGCTCAGCCATAGGAATAATCTCATCGGGTGGAACAAAACCATGCACAGGATGATTCCAGCGCAGGAGGGCTTCAACGCCACAGATGCCACCTGTTTTTATTGACACCTGAGGCTGGTAAAACAATTCCAGTCCCTCTCGCTCTATGGCATGCCGTAATTCTGATATCAAAGTAAGTCGCAATGGCGTATGTTTATCGAATGACGAATCATAAAGGGCATATCCCTTGTTTGATTTTTGCGCGATATGTAGTGCAACACCGGCTCTTTGGACGAGCGTATCGACATCTTCACCATGTTCCGGAAAATGCACAATGCCCACATTAGGATGTATCGCAACATTAAGTCGGTCAACTATAAATGATGATTCCAATGTTTTTTGGATTTGTTGTGCGAACTCTTCCGCTTTTTTTTCTTTGTAAATCTCCGACAACAAAACACCGAACACATTACCATCAATCTTGGCAACGACATCTCTTTCAAGACTTACACCTTGCAGACGCGTTGATATTTGCTTAAGTATCAAGTCGCTGCTGTTTCTACCCAGGGTATCGTAGATGTCTTTAAAGTTTTCAATTTCGATTAGTAAGATGGACAACCGACGATGTGGGTTGTCTGAGGAGAGTGTGGAAATAATTGCTCTTTCGACTCGGTCATAAAATAGCGCCCTATTAGGCAAATCAGTCAGTCGATCATGGGTACTAACATAAGCTGTCTGTTTCTCTAGGTTATCTGCCTTGGTTCGCAGTTCCTGAGTCTGATCGACAATCATTGCCCCTGCTTGGTGGGCAATTAGAGAATTTGAATGCTGCCCCCAAATTCCGAAAACAAAAGGCACAAAATTTAGCATCCAAAGGGCGATGTTATTCTTCTGTGCGGCCCAAATACCTTCTAAGGAAAGACTACCTTTCTCAAAATAACAAACTAACCCCGTGGCAATAATAATAGTCGTTATCGCTATTGCAACACCTTGATAAGCGGTCTTAGATGCGTCAGTTTTTAGTAACTTGACATTGTCGGTAAATAAACTGTTTATAATCGCTAAGACCATGATCACCCCTAATTAATACTACAAGCCCCGCGCTAGATCCCTTTTTATGTCTTCCAAGTTTTCCAGGCCTACCGAGACTCTGACCAAGCCATCTTTAATACCTGCCAATTCCCTAACTTCAGGCGTTAACCGCCCATGCGTTGTGGTTGCTGGGTGGGTAATCGTCGTTTTTACATCGCCCAAATTTGCGGTGATTGAAATCATTTCCGTGGCATCAATCAACTTCCAGCCATGCTCCTTACCGCCGTGTAGCTCAAAACTGACTATTCCACCAAAATGGCTTTGTTGACGTTTTGCCAGCTCATGCTGAGGATGTGTAGTTAAGCCAGGATAATGCACCTTGCTGATAGCTGGAAACTGCTCTAACCACTTCGCTAATTCAAATGCACTGTCACAATGCGCTTTCATCCTTACGGCTAATGTTTCCAACCCAGATAAAAATACCCAGGCATTAAATGGACTCATGGTCGCGCCGCCCGTACGTAGATACGGATAAATGGATTTTTCTATAATCTCATTACTGGCAACAACCGCACCACCGACGCAACGGCCTTGCCCGTCTATGTATTTGGTTGCCGAGTGGATCACAATGTCAGCACCGAATGCGAACGGCTTTTGCAACACAGGCGTACAAAAACAATTATCAACAATCAATAAGCAACCATGCTTATGTGCAATAGTAGCTAATAATTGAATATCTGCAATCTCGATAAGGGGATTTGAGGGCGTTTCCAGAAATAAAAATCGGGTATTGGGCTTAATGGCCGCTTCCCAAGCCGCTGTATCGATTAAATCGACAAAATCCGTTTCAACACCAAATTTACTGAAATAATTCTGGAACAATAAGACGGTATTGCCAAAAACCCCACGCGAACAAACCACATGGTCGCCGGACTTAAGCAAACCCATTCCAACGGCCAAAATAGCTGCCATGCCTGATGCAAAAGCGAGGCAACGCTCGCCGCCTTCCATGTAAGCGAGACGCTCTTGAAAAGCGTTTACGGTGGGGTTGGTGAAACGAGAATAGATATTGCCGGGCTTTTGCCCAGTAAAGCGCAACGCCGCTTCTTCGGCATTTTTGAAGACATAACTGGAAGTCGCAAAAATCGGCAGACTGTGTTCGTCTTCATGGGTACGCCGCTGCCCTGCCCTTATTGCTTGGGTTTCTAACCCATAGTTTTTCCAGTCTATCTCTTTCATTTATAGAATAAATAACACAGTGATTGTACAAGTTGTATCGGCATCACATTTCATGGACAAAATCTAACGCATTTCGTTGCGTTTGGGCGCCATCGTTGCGCTGAGATTCCGTATGTTCAAGATACACATCATCAACATCGCCGGTAATGTAGATTTTGCTAAAACAAGAGGTATCGAAGTGCTTTATTTTGCGATTACCACGCGCTACGGCTTCAATTAAATCATCCAAGTCTTGGTAGATCATTTTGTCAGCACCGATTGCGGCACACACGTCGTCTTCGGTCCGATTGTGGGCAATCAGCTCATTCGCTGCTGGCATGTCGATACCGTAAACATTGGGATAACGCACAGGCGGCGCAGCCGAAGCAAAATAAACTTTTTTTGCACCTGCATCCCGCGCCATTTGGATAATCTGTGCAGATGTCGTTCCTCTCACTACAGAGTCATCGACCAGCAAAACATTTTTTCCTTCAAACTCAAGCCCAATCGCATTCAACTTTTGCTTGACCGATTTTTCCCGCATTTTTTGTCCGGGCATGATAAACGTTCGACCTATATAACGATTCTTGATAAAACCCTCACGAAATTTGACATCCAATAGGTAAGCCATCTGTAAAGCTGCTGTGCGGCTGGTGTCGGGAATAGGAATAACGACATCAATATCATTATCAGGCCATTCACGCAGGATTTTCTCGGCGAGTTTTTCGCCCATACGCAGCCGTGCTTTGTACACGGAGATATTATCGATGATGGAATCCGGACGGGCAAAATAGACATATTCAAAAATGCACGGGCAATGGTCAATTTTTTCAGCGCACTGCCGAGTATGAAGCTTACCTGATTCTTCGATGAAGACGGCTTCACCCGGTGCTATATCGCGGACAAGGTCAAAGCCTAATACATCCAGGGCAACACTTTCGGATGCAATCATGAAGTCCGAACCTTGCTCGGTCTTTCTTTCGCCAAACACGACAGGCCTAATGCCATGCGGATCTCTGAACCCTAAAATACCATAGCCCGCAATCATGATGACTACCGCATAAGCACCTCGGCAACGACGATGAACATTTGCAACCGCCTGAAAAACATCATCAACGCTTAGTTTTAGCTTGCCTAAACTTTGCAGCTCATGCGCGAACACGTTCAGCAATACTTCGGAATCAGAATCGGTATTGATATGGCGTTGGTCTTCAACGAACAAAGCTTTTTTGAGTTCGTCTGCATTGGTCAGATTGCCGTTATGTGCCAATGTCAGTCCAAACGGCGAATTCACGTAGAACGGTTGCGCTTCTGCTGAACTCGCGCAACCAGCCGTCGGATAACGTACATGAGCAATACCCATATTGCCTTTCAGCTTCACCATCTGGGCATCATTAAAAACATCACGGGTCAGGCCGTTCTCTTTACGCAAATATAAACGACCATTTTCACAAGTGACAATACCGGCCGCATCCTGACCTCTGTGCTGTAAAACCGTTAGAGCATCATATAGCTCTTGATTGACGTTTTGATGTGAAACGATACCCGCAATACCACACATTGTTTCTTAACCTGCCACACTGGCGTTAGCGATAATTGATGGAACTTGCCACAGCAGAGGAATCGCTGCTTTTTACTAGACTGGCAAGTGATTGAAAAGGTGGTATAAATTTTGACTCATGCCACCAGCGGTCTTTCGGTAATGGCGTGACTCCGGCCACAATGACCATGGCAAAAACAACGACCAGCCCATGTCCAAAACCCAGAATCAGCCCACCAAAGCGATCAAGAAAGGTGAGCCCCGTTTTTTTCACGCTTTGTCCTAACAACACATTGATTATACCGCCCATGACCAACGTTATAAGGATTAACGCAACGAAAGAAACTGCCAGTCTAGTCGAGGAAGTACTAAAAAACTTCAACAATAAAACAGAAAAGTCCTGACTGAAAAACCAAGCCACGATGATTCCAATCACCCAGACGACTATGGAAAAGGTTTCTTGTTTAAATCCACGGACAATGCCGACTACGGTGTAAATTGCTAACAATGCAATGATGGCATTATCGACCCAAATCATACTTACCCATCGACAATTCTCGGTTTTTAATTCTGGCTTTATTCAGAAGTTAACAAACCTTTGATGTTTTGTTTATCCAATTTTGCTTTCATTTCTTTAGCTTTATTTTTGTCTAGTTCGGGACCGATCTTGACACGGAATAAATCGCCTTTTGCCACGATGGATGCATGCATTCCTTGTTTGCGAAGCTTGTCTACTAACGTTTGGGCATTTTCCTTCTTATTGAAACTGCCCGCTTGTATAGAATAACGCACCAACTTGGAACTTAATTTTTCTACAGTGGCCTTCTTGCTTTTAACGACTGTCTTTGGCTTTTCTATTGGTTTTACGGATTTGACCGTCGGCCTTTCGAAAACCATCGGCTCTTCTACCTGTTTTTTGGTCGGAATCACCGTATTTTGTTCCAATTTTTTAGATGCTTCGAAGGATTTAACTGGTTTGTCTTGACTGACTTCAGGCTGGCTTGCCTCATCCACTACGCCAGTATCCAGTGACGGCTCTTCATTTTGACCGGATTGTTTAGGTGCTGAATCGACAACAGGTTCATTCTCCTTAGCATCCGATCCTGCATCAGGCAGCAGTTTTGCCGTTTGTGCCTGCTGGGTTTGGTCACTATCCAACGTTATCGCTTGCTCTTCACTTGTTGAACTAGCCGCTTTGTCGTCTTCTTCGGAAACGGAAAGTTCCGTATCAGGTTTATTCAATACCTGTGCTTTGTCAGCAGGAAGATTTTCTCCCGTTACCGATGAGGAATCAGCTGGTGCTTTAGGGATGGCTATTTCAGCAACCACCTTACCGCTATTATCGACAGGGTCATCAAACAACATAGGGATAAAAATAGCAGCAAGCGCAGTTACCACAACCGCACCAATCAAGCGTTGTTTTAATTCATGATCCATTATTCCTACCTACCATATTGAAATTCAGCCAAGCAATCAGACACTAAAAAGAAAGAACCAAATACGAGTAACAAGTCACCTTTACCCGCTCGTTTTTTTGCAGCCTCGAAGGCATCTGCGAAACCAGTATAACCAAACGACACGTTATCCATTGCGTGTTGTGCAAAAATTTCTCGCATTAAAACTTCTGTCGCTGCCCTGATATTGCTTAGGGGTGCAAAAAACCAGTTATATACCACTGGGTTCATAATCCTGAGCACCTCAGCAATATCTTTGTCTCTCATCATGGAAAAGATAGCATGGATACGTCGGTTCGGAAAATTTTGACTAAGATATTCAACCAAAGTTCTTACTGCTTCGGGATTATGCCCTACGTCCAAAAGCACGGAAATATCTCCCTCAAGTAACTGAAAGCGCCCAGGCAATTGGACATTTTGCAAACCTTGTCTAATTGATTGCTCATCGACAGGCAGTTTATCAGTTAATTGGACAGTCGCCATAATCACGGCAGACGCATTACGGTATTGGTGTTCACCCTTTAATGCTGGGTTAGGCAAATGGCTGATTTGTTTTTCACCAGAAAACCACTGCCAATCATGTTGCTGTTTGGTATAGCGAAAATCTTTACCAAGCGCGTAAAAATAGGCATTTTTATCATCCGCGACTTGCCTTAATGAATTTGGCGGTAATGGATCGCCTACGATAGCTGGTACAGATGCGCGAAAGATCCCGGCCTTTTCATAACCGATAGACTCACGCGTTTCACCTAACCATGCGACGTGATCTATTCCAATACTACTAATGACTGCGACATCAGGTTCAATAATGTTAACTGCATCTAGCCGTCCACCTAAACCGACTTCAAGCAACTGTATATCGAGATCAGCACGAGAGAATAGATCCAATGCCGCCAAAGTGCCAAACTCAAAATAACTCAGCGAAGTATGGTCACGGACTGTTTCGATGCGCTCAAATGCGCTGCAAATCAGCTCATCTGATAATGGCTTACCGTCTATTTTGATTCTTTCGTTATATTTTAGGATATGTGGGGACGTGTAAGCACCCACTCGATAGCCTTGCGCCCGATACATCGCTTCAAGATACGCAATACACGAACCTTTACCGTTAGTACCTGCAACCGTGATGGTAAGTGGCTTAACGCCAGTAGGATTGAGCGCGTTATAAACCTTTGCTACCCGTTCCAGACCCAGGTCTATAGTTAAAGGATGCGAGCTTTCCTGCCAACTTAACCAACCCTTCAACGTGTTGAAATGAGCCATGTGAGGATAGGTAAACTAAGTTTCCTGCTTAGCAAGCTGTGCAACATTATCTCCTTTTAAGATAAGTTCAGGCTTCGGTTCATCGGTAACAATTTTATTCTCGGTCAACATCGCCAGCAGTGCCGCAATCTTATCGCGCATTTCGCGGCGGTCGATAATCATGTCGATAGCACCATGTTCTTGCAAAAATTCGCTGCGTTGAAAACCTTCCGGCAGTTTTTCGCGCACGGTTTGCTCGATAACCCTAGGCCCTGCAAAACCGATCAAGGCATTGGGTTCAGCCACATTGAGGTCACCCAGCATGGCTAAACTCGCCGATACGCCGCCCATGGTCGGGTCGGTCATAAAAGAAATATAAGGTATCCCAGCCTCAGCAAGCCTTGCCAAAGCCGCACTGGTTTTTGCCATTTGGAACAAGGAAAATAAGGATTCCTGCATCCGCGCACCGCCGCTTGCGGTAAACACGATGAAAGGAATGCCAAATTCCAGGCTTTTGTTCACGCCACGGACGAATTTTTCGCCGACAACCGATCCCATAGAACCCGCCATAAAGCTGAAATCGAAAGCAGCAGCGACGACATCTTGCCCTTTTAACTGACCTTTCATGACCAGCAGTGCGTCATTTTCTTTGGTTTGTTTTTGTGCTTGGCTGATGCGATCCTTGTATTTTTTAGTGTCTTTAAATCTTAAAGGGTCAGTGGGTTTAACACCTTTGCCAATTTCTTCCCGACCTTCTTCGTCGAGAAACATTTCAAGCCGCATCCTAGCAGGAATCCGCATATGATGTTCACACTTGGGACAAACATTGAAGTTTTTTTCCAATTCGAGATTGTAGAGAATCGCGTTACAGCTAGGACACTTATTCCATAAGCCTTCGGGAACAGCGGCTTTTTTGTTGGACGCATCCGTCCTTATCGTCGAAGAAACAATTTTTTCAAACCAACTCATTTTCTTTATTTCTGGTTGTTCTTTCATTTATTTAGATGAAACTGCATTATCTTATTTATCCATTGCCTGCCGCATGGCAGATAATAGGGCGATAATTTCAGATTTAGCTTGTTCAGGGTTATCTAGATTATTCTCGATTTTGCTAATCAAGGCACTACCTACAACCACACCATCACCCAATGCAGAAATTATTTTGGCGGTTTCTGCATCCTTAACGCCAAAGCCAATACTAACTGGCATTGTTGTGTGCGTTTTGATTTGCTTAAGCTTATTTTCCACATCAGCAGCATTCAAATGACCTGCGCCAGTTACGCCCTTGAGCGAAACATAATAGAGGTAACCACTACCGACAGCAGACATTTTTTGAATACGCTCATCGGTGCTGTTAGGTGCTAGCAGAAAAATGGTGTCTATGCCGCACTCTTTAAGAAATGCCGCGCATTGCTCACCTTCTTCAGGTGGTAAATCGACAGTTAACACACCATCAATATCAGCACGTTGGGCAGCATTGGCAAAACCCTCATAACTCATTGCCTCGATTGGATTGAGATAACCCATCAACACTATTGGAGTTTTTTGGTTGGTTTTACGAAATTCCGCCGCTATCGCCAAGGTTTTTTTCAGGCTCATCTTATGCGCCAAAGCGCGTTCGCTTGCGCGTTGGATGACAGGGCCGTCCGCCATTGGGTCAGAAAACGGCACACCCAGTTCAATCACATCAACACCCGCCTTAACCATCTCGTACATCAATGACAAGGTAAAATCAGATGTCGGATCACCCGCAGTGACAAAAGGTATCAAAGCCTTCCGCCCTGATTTTGCAAGCTGTTCAAATGTTGCAGCTAAACGGCTCATAATTCAATGCCCTCACGTTTAGCCATCGTTTGCATATCCTTATCGCCACGACCGGATAAATTGATGACAATGGTTTCGTCCTTACGCATAGTCGGCGCGAGTTTCATGACGTATGCCATCGCATGGGCGGATTCCAGTGCGGGAATAATACCTTCCATTCGGGTTAAGGCATAAAAACCTTCCAGCGCTTCGGTATCGGTAATATTGACATACTCGGCGCGACCCGTATCTTTCAACCAGGCATGTTCAGGGCCGACACCTGGATAATCCAAGCCTGCCGAAATAGAGTGGGTTTCGATAATTTCGCCGTCGTCATCCGCCATCAGGTAAGTGCGATTGCCATGCAATACGCCAGGACGACCGGCACACAAGGGTGCGGAATGCCGACCGCTTGCCACCCCGTCACCCGCCGCTTCAACGCCGATCAACCTGACCGATTCATCTTCAATAAAGGGATAAAACAAGCCGATGGCATTAGAACCACCACCGACGCAAGCAACCAACGCATCAGGGAGTTTGCCAATCATCTCTTGGCATTGCTGTTTGGTTTCGCGGCCTATAATGGCCTGGAAATCCCGCACCATAGCTGGATAAGGGTGAGGACCTGCCACTGTGCCGATGATATAAAACGTGTTATCGACATTGGTAACCCAATCCCGTAACGCTTCATTCAAAGCATCTTTCAGGGTTTTTGAGCCAGATTCCACAGCAACCACAGTTGCACCGAGCAGCTTCATGCGATAAACATTCAGTGATTGCCGGGCGACATCGACCGCGCCCATATAAACGACGCATTCAAGACCAAGTCGTGCGGCAACGGTAGCTGTCGCCACGCCATGTTGACCCGCGCCAGTTTCGGCGATTATTCGAGTTTTGCCCATGCGTTTGGCCAATAAGGCTTGACCAACGGTGTTATTAATTTTGTGGGAACCCGTATGGTTAAGATCTTCCCTTTTCAGGTAAATCTGCGCTCCGCCCAGCTCGCGACTCCAGCGTTCTGCGTAATACAAAGGTGAAGGCCGACCCACATAGTGTTGTAAATCAGCATCCAGTTCTGCGACAAACTCAGGATCCTGCAAATACTGTTGATAAGCTGCATTTAATTCCTGGATGGGCGGCATTAATGTCTCTGCGACAAACATTCCACCATAAGGCCCAAAATGCCCTTTCACGTCAGGCATCGTATATTTTTCTGTCATGATATTATTCTGTCACCCTGATGGACTGCTGCAATAAATGCAGCCATTTTTTTTTTATCTTTAATACCCTTTTCCGCTTCCACACCGCTACTGACATCCAGTGCGTAAGGTCTGGTCTGTTCTACGGCTAATTTGGCATTGGTGGCATCCAATCCTCCAGCCAAAATGACCGGTAACTGACAGTGCTTGGGAATCAGCCCCCAATCAAACTGGCTACCTGTGCCGCCTTTTGCAGAAGGATGATAAGCATCCAGCAACAATCCGTCAGCATCGTAGTAGTCCCGTGCCAATACTGAAACGTCCGTATCTTCCTGCATTCTGACTGCTTTTATGTAGCGCTTACCGTAAATCCTGCAAGCCTCCGGCAATTCATCGCCATGAAATTGTAGGCAATCCACTTGAACCTGTTGCAAAACTTTCCGTATCTGAACTTCCTGCTCATCGACAAACAGCGCCACAACTGAAACAAATGCCGGCAAAGCCTTAACGATGTCAATCGCAAGGTTAATCTCTACATTTCGCGGACTGGGCGGGTAAAAAACCAAACCAACCGCATCGACTCCTAAACTGGCCGCAAAAACCGCATCTTCAACACGGGTAAAGCCGCAGATTTTGACGCGAGTTCTCATAAGAATATCGGAGCGTTGCCAAAAAATATAAGCGCGAAATCATAACATAAAACGACAGCTAGGTTTCTTAAAAACAACTTTTTAAGCAGCGGCTGTAGGCTCATTTTGCACTTGACGAAGCTCATCCTGATTAGCTATTTCAATAATGTGGGATAATGAACCCTTTTACAACAAAAATCCTGCTGTACGGTAGAGAATAAAAGTGGTTTAACGATGAGATGTCCTTTTTGCGCCACCCAAGATACGCGCGTTATTGATTCCAGATTGGCGAACGAAGGCGATCATGTTCGCCGTCGACGTGAATGCGTCGCTTGTAAGGAAAGGTTTACCACCTTTGAAACCGCAGAACTGACTTTGCCGCGTATTGTTAAACGTGACGGTATTCGCGAACCTTTTGATGAGCAAAAATTACGTTCTGGTATGTTAAGGGCATTGGAAAAACGGCCTGTCGGTAGTGATGACATAGAGGCAGCCCTTAGCCGAATCAAAAAAGATTTGCTGAGCAGTGGCGAGCGGGAAATAGCGGCGCAAGAATTGGGCGAAAAAGTGATGCGGGAATTGAAAGGACTCGATCACGTCGCTTTCGTGCGTTTTGCTTCCGTATACCGCAGTTTCCAGGATGTCAGCGAATTCACTGACATGATTGAAGGGTTACAAAAAAACTGACGGGGCTTAGCAAGCCCTATCGTTATAAGCCCTCTCCAAAGGGAGAGGGTTGGGTGAGGGGAAATTGGATAGGCTACTTCTTAAATTCACATTCAAGGGCAGATAGTGGCTCAATGACAGCGCAACAAGACCAGCAAGATGCCGAATTCATGGCACGAGCCTTATATCTGGCGCGCTTAGGCTTATACACGACCGATCCAAACCCAAGAGTAGGCTGCGTGTTGGTCAAAGACGGACAGATTATTGGCGAAGGTTGGCATAAACAAGCGGGCCTGCCTCATGCCGAAGTTGAAGCGCTAAACAATACGACGGAAGACGTAGCGGGGGCTACAGCCTACGTAACATTAGAACCTTGCAGCCATCACGGCAGGACTCCGCCGTGTTGCGAAACATTAGTAAAAGCAGGAATTAAAAGGGTGGTTGCTGCCATGCAAGACCCTAATCCGAAAGTGGCTGGAAACGGTTTCAGCTACCTTAAGGCCGCTGGCCTTGACGTAAGTTGCGGCATACTCGAAGAAGATGCGCGAGAGTTAAACCGTGGTTTTATCCTACGTATGACAGAAGGTCGGCCTTTTGTCCGCAGCAAACTGGCAATGAGCCTGGATGGCCGCACTGCGATGGCTTCGGGCGAAAGCCAATGGATTACCTCTGCCGAGTCAAGAGCGGATGTGCATAAGTTACGGGCGGAAAGCTCGGCGATTTTGACGGGCATCAATACCGTGCTGGCGGATGAACCGTCGTTAACGGCACGGATTGATAAAGAAGTCGTCCAGCCGATTCGGGTGGTGCTGGATTCCACCTTGCAAATGCCACTTACGGCGAAAATGTTAACTTTGCCCGGACGGACTTTAATATTGACGTGTAATAACCATAACTCCGTTCGTCCTGAGCCTGTCGAAGGACATAAAGAGAAACTGCAAAAATTACAAAATGCTGGCGCTGAGGTTTATCAATTACCACAAAAACAAGGCCGCCTTGATCTTGCCGAAGTCCTGAAATTTTTGGCTGGACAGGAAATCAATGAGGTTTTGGTTGAAGCGGGTGCAGTATTGAATGGTGCATTATTGGCTGAAAATTTGGTTGATGAATGGGTTATTTACGTGGCATCTAAAATTCTGGGGGATCAAGGGAGAGGGCTGTTTCATT
>NZ_JBEBKJ010000091.1:0-14912 GCF_040079455.1 Methyloglobulus sp.
TAATCTAAGAATCTTTTACTCTTATGAAACGTAGTTGGCAACAGTTATCAACTAGAATAGTTGGCACGTTTTTGGCGAAAATATGGAATTTAAGACAACAGACATTCTCCTAAGATTGTTGATGAGCCTTTTATGACCAATTTTACCAAATTGGTTGATAGGAGCCAGTTTCAGCTTTCGAGAGTGTGGCAAGAGA
Organism: Methyloglobulus sp.; assembly: GCF_040079455.1. Taxonomy (GTDB): domain Bacteria; phylum Pseudomonadota; class Gammaproteobacteria; order Methylococcales; family Methylomonadaceae; genus Methyloglobulus. Next base: position 197 of record NZ_JBEBKJ010000091.1, read on the forward strand.
GGCTAAAACGGCATCCTTTAAAAACGAGTTTTGCTGGTCAATATTTCCCACCACAGCCTAAAGTCGCCAAGAAAGCTGAGCCAGGGATAGGTGAAGGTGGCGGGCTTGTTACGTTCAAAGAAGAAATGCCCAACCCAGGTGAAAGCATAGCCTTGCATTAAGGCCGCTAACATTAACCACCAAAATTGGGTGACGACTACGGCAATGACCAAAACCAAAGCTATAGTTGTACTCACGAAATGCAATCGACGTGACGTTCTGTTGGCATGTTTGCTGAGGTAAAACGGATAGAATTCCTTCAGCGTCCTGTAAGGCTTTAGTCCGTGCATAGTATTGTCATTACTTCCTCTGGATCAACTCGATTTTATAGCCATCCGGGTCTTCTAAAAATGCGATAAGGATGGACGCATCATCTTTCATCGGCCCAGGCATCCGGGTGATGTTGACGCCTTCGGCGGCCAGGGCTTCGCACGTTTCATAGATATCATCGGTCGCCAAGGCGATATGCCCGAAAGCAGTGCCCAAATCATAGTCCTGTTTGCCCCAATTGTAGGTCAATTCAAGCACGGTGCCGTCAACTTCGTCTTGGTAGCCTACAAATGCAAGCGTATATTCACCATCAGGATATTCCTGGCTGCGGAGCAATTTCATGCCGAGCAGTCGGGTGTAAAAGGCGATGGATTTCTCAAGGTCGCCCACGCGCAGCATGGTGTGCAACAGGCGGGTCGGAGTGTGGTTTTGTTTCATCGGTTGTCCTCAATCAATTTTTGCCCTGGGGCTCGTTTTGCAAATGACCCTAATCCTCATTACCGCACCAATAGTACCTACCACTAAAGCGGGAAGCAACACCCAGACGAGTTCCGATGCGATCACCCAAAGCCCCCATTCCGAAAAAAAGCTGCTGACCCCGATAGGGGAAACCTCAATTGGCCTAAAAGGGAGGAATATCCGCTCTAAACTGAAAGACCAATACAAGGCCACGCCAAGACCGCCATTGGTCATGGCATCGAGGAAGGCATGGGAAGCGCAAGACACGAAGCAAAGCCAAAACACTGCCCAAGGCTTAGACCGGAGTTGCCTGTGAAAAATGGTTAATAAGGAAGCCAAGCATAGGGCAAAAAATAATGAATGCGTAAAACCCCGATGACCCCATTGCGATCCATATGGAATGCCAAATTTGAAGCCAATGACATCAATGTCGGGGAATATTGAACATAGTACGGCCAACAAAAGTAATCTTAAATTTACCGTATCGCTCTTGAAACTGGCATACAGGACGGCCGGAACCGCGACGTGGGAAAGTGCGGATGCCATATTTGGCCTTGACAAGGGTTTGTTCGTAGTGCGACGTGAAGTCGTATAAATAATTGTTTAGCTTGAGCGATCATGACTAAACCTGCTGTTCCTCCGGCAGTAGCCTAAGAGTGCAGGCATTAACAGTAATGTGATGTCTGAAGCCACTCCAATAATGTAACCCACTCGAAAGATGAAGTCGAACCCGTGAGGGTAAAACGGAACTGCGAGCATTACGCGGTAGGGTGCTAGGCTTAGATGGTAAGGTGAATACATGTGAACCAACGATAAATCTCGTTAAATCCGAGGAGTCTAAAATGCTGGCAGACTCTAGCCAAAAGGCAACATGGTCAGTTTTGGTGTTTACGAATAACCAAACGGGGATAATAAGACCATCGGGAGATAGTTGGCACCTAACCCATCAATGTTATTTATATGGAACACGGTAAACCCGTATTTTCGCCTTTTAGGCAAGTTGACCGCAAGGAAAACCGATGGGGATGCGGGCATAGGAGGTTGGATAAAGCGAAGGCTATCCGGTAATAAGATAGATAGGGGTTGCGGTGCAAGCCAACATCATCCTGCCCAAAAGGGTGCAGACTTCCAGCGGGTCTTATATTGCAAGATAACTTATAGAACCTTTAAAGGAGGCAAAGCAAATGACGACTACAGTTAATGCAGTTGGTGCAGCCTCCCACGATGGAATGGGCTGGCACGGTATTGACTGGGGACAAGCCCATCGAATGGTGAGAAGGCAGCAAGTGCGTATTGCAAAGGCAGTGAGCGAAGGCCGCTGGAATAAGGCGAAAGCCTTGCAACGGTTGCTGACGTGCTCATTTTATGGCAAGGCTGTCGCCGTAAAGCGAGTGACTGAAAATCACGGCAAGAAAACCGCAGGCGTAGACAAGGTGACTTGGAATACGCCTGAACAAAAAGCCAAGGCAATTAACTCGCTCAAAAGGAGAGGCTATCAGCCACAACCGCTGAGAAGAGTCCATATTCCCAAGGCAAACGGTAAACTGCGCCCTTTAGGGATTCCAACCATGAGAGACAGGGCAATGCAGGCATTACATCTGTTTGCCTTACAACCCATCGCTGAAACAACGGCTGATCACAATTCTTATGGCTTCCGTCCAGAACGGGTCTGTAGGGACGCAGCGGCGCAATGCTTTGCTGCATTGGTCAGTAAAAATTCAGCCCAGTGGGTCTTGGATGCAGACATATCCGGGTGCTTTGACAATATCAGCCATGACTGGTTATTGGCTAATATCCCTATGGATAAAACCGTACTCGGGAAATGGCTGAAGAGTGGTTTTGTTGAACAAGGAAACTGGTTTCCAACACAAGCAGGCACTCCGCAAGGCGGTATTGCTTCGCCAACCTTGGCCAATATGGTTTTAGACGGTATGGAAATAGAACTGGCCAAACACTTTGGTGCAAAAACCAGTAGAAAGAGACGGAAGGGAAAAGTTAACTTTATTCGCTATGCCGATGATTTTGTCATCACTGGTGCTACGAGAGAAACACTGGAACAGGCGAAATTAATCATTGGGGATTTTTTGATAGAAAGAGGATTATCGCTTTCAGAGGAAAAAACCAAAATTGTGCATATTGATGAAGGCTTTGATTTCTTAGGGTGGAACATTCGCAAATATGGCGGGAAATTGCTCATCAAACCAGCGAAAAAGAATGTGCAAGCATTCTTACGGAAAATCCGACTGATAATCAAAGAAAACCGTACAGCAAAACAGGAAAACGTAATTAGGCTCTTAAACCCAGTCATACGGGGATGGGCGAATTATCATCAAAACCAGGTGGCAAAACAAACCTTTTCGGAGGTAGACCACGCCATTTGGAAAAAGCTTTGGCAATGGCTTGTCGAAGGCATCCCAATAAACCACTTCGTTGGGTAAAGGGCAGATATTTTAAAAGCGAAGGGCTGCGTAATTGGGTGTTTGGCACGAAGATAAGAACGGAGGATGGGTCAGTGATAATGGTCAAGCTGGTGAATGCCAGTGATACGCCGATTCGCCGTCATATCAAAATTAAAGCGGAAGCACACCCGTTTAATCCGGCATGGGAAGAGTATTTCGAAAATAGGCTTGGCCTTCAAATGAAAGAAAGTCTCAGAGGAAAGAACAAATTGCTTTTTCTTTGGTATGCCCAGGAAGGCAAATGTCCAAACTGTAACGAACGCATTACGAAGGATACAGGATGGAATGTCCACTACACCCGGCGTAAAACGGACGGCGGTAAAAACATAGTAACAAACCTTTCGTTATTGCATCCGAACTGCCATAGGCAAATCCATAACCGTGAAAAGAAAGTAGCTGCCGGCTCTGGTGATACAGGGTTTATGGAGGCTTGAGCCGTGTGAAAGGAAACTTTCATGCACGGTTCTCAGGGGGGAATGACGTAGTAATACGTCGTTCCTACCCGACAATGATTATCATTTTTTCTCCCGGTCTTTGCCATATTAGATATAAGCTAAGCGAAACCGCAGTGGTCACCGAAAAATCTATAACAATCACTATGCCGACAATTAACAGCCTCTGCATCTACTGCGGTTCAAGCCCTGGGCGAAGTGGGCTCTACGCTTCATCGGCAATATCACTTGCCAAGGCATTGGTCAGCCGCAATATCACATTGGTTTATGGCGGCGCCAGTATCGGTATCATGGGGATATTGGCCGATAATGTCCTAAAGCTCGGCGGCCAAGCCATTGGTGTCATTCCGAAAGCCTTGGCACACAAGGAAGTTGCCCACCAAAACCTCACGGAATTGCACATCACCCAATCCATGCATGAGAGGAAAATGCTGATGGCCGAACTTGCCGATGGCTTTATCGCCCTGCCCGGCGGCATTGGTACGCTAGAGGAACTGTTTGAGATTTGGACTTGGGCGCAGCTTGGTTTTCACAATAAGCCCTGCGGCTTGCTCAATATTTATGGTTATTATGATTTACTGATTGGATTTCTGGGGCACGCTTTGGAAGAACAATTTGTTAAAAAGCACCACCATGCCCTGTTAATGGTGGAACAAACGCTCGACTTGTTGATAGAGCGCTTTGCCAATTACCGGCCTCCTGCCGCCACACATTGGGTGGGCAAAAATGAAACCTGAAAGTTCCATCACAACCACAGCAGGCATCAAGATCCCGAAGATCATTTACGGCACGGCCTGGAAAAAAGAGCGTACAGCGGAATTGGTGGAACAAGCCATTGTGGCGGGCTTTAGAGGGATCGACACAGCTTGCCAACCCAAACATTACCATGAAGCGGGTGTAGGGGAAGGAATAGCGGCTTGCATAAACCGTGGTTTGGTCACACGGCCTGGGCTTTACCTGCAAACCAAGTTTACTTCCTTGGACGGGCAAGACCCCCAGCGTATTCCTTATGATCCCAAGGCGAGCCTAAGCGATCAAGTAACCCAATCCTTCCAAGTTTCCCTCGCCAACTTGCAAACGATTTACCTGGATTGCCTTGTGCTGCATTCACCGATGACCAGCCCACAGCTAACTTTGGAAGTTTGGCGGGCGATGGAAAAACTAGTCAAAAGCGGTGGCATTAAACAACTGGGCATCAGCAATTGCTATGAATTGGAGGCTTTGGAAGCCTTATATCTGTCTGCCGAAATCAAACCGGCCATCATCCAAAACCGCTTTTATGCCAATACGGACTATGACCGCGCTATCCGGGCATTTTGCAAAGTAAACGGCATCATCTACCAAAGCTTTTGGACATTGACCGCCAATCCCCACGTGTTGGCGGATTATTCGGTACTTAACATAGCATCAAAATACCAACACACTCCCGCTCAGGTATTCTTCCGGTACCTGTCCCAAATCGGGATTGTCCCGTTAACGGGGACGACCTCGTCAATCCATATGCAGGAAGACCTGTCGATCTTCGAGTTTGAATTGAATTACGAAGATTGCGCTGCAATTGAATCATTGCTTTGAGTGAAGGTAAATAAATAACCCCTATAGTCGTGTGGCTAATCAAAATTGAATCAGGTTAAACTTAATTCGGTGTTTTTTCCTTAAACATTACTGGGGCGCTGAAAAAATGAACGGTTCATCTGCACAAGCGCAGATAGGCTTCGCCTTTAAATGGTTTGGCTATCTTTGCTTTGTTATCGCGATTACCGTCATGTTTTACCATGATTCCCAGCATCTTCCGTCCCAATCTTTAGAGGCTGTTTTCAAGTTAACCAGCCGTTCGTAGAAAAAAAAGTGTGTAAGTCTCATTTTGGCCGATGATTGAAATTCAACTTTTCGGGTGATCTACTTTGTGATCGTCAACTAAGACACCTTCTCAGACCTTTATATGAGTTGGCATGTCGATTGAATCTAGGCAAGTTTTCAACCTGAACAACCTAAATTCTGCCATTCTTATTATTGAATAATCCTAACCTAAGTGATTTTTCTTGACCGGATTCTTTAAAGTTAAAAGTTGAAAATTTCCAACCCTGTTTTGCACAAAACCGATTAAACATCGTAAAGCTATTAAATAATAGCAACAGCAGCCATTACTTAAAATATTTGGCCTTTTAATATTTGAAGTGGGCATGATGCCTTTCGGCTTCGCTCAGGGAGAGGAACTGTAGCTTTCCCTGAGCGGAGCCGAAGGGAAATAAAAACTTCATTAGGCCGGATCAATAGACTTTAAATGCCCATAAGGGGGTAAGGTTTCGAGCCGTTTATCTTCCAGTGGCTTGCCTATCGTTGATAGTGCCGCTATTTTTGCGAAAGATTTTTCCGGGCTCCTGCTCGAAAAATCGGCAAAAATTACGCGGCAGCCAATGCCTGCGGCTGCCCCAGCCGTCCTGCTACCCTCGTTTTATGCCCAGCAAGGGGCATAAAACTCGTTGCGCAATGACTCGACGCGATTTCGGAATGCTTTGCAATTCCACTCCGCAAACTGCGCTACGTGGAATCGCCCAGCCCTATCGCTTCTGGGGACTAAAAATCTTCACTCCGCTAGCGCTACGTTTCCAAGATTTTCAGCGAAAGTGATAGAGGCCTTGGAAGGTATTATCCTTGATCCCTAAAATTTCATGCACGCTGTCATCAAAGTAACAGCCGATGCCTGTTCCACGGATACCAGCCGTCTCAGCTTCTAAGTAAAGTATTTGTCCTATCAGGCCACATTCCCAAAACAAGCGGCGGTAAAGCCACGGCGATAATTCGATGGTTTCACCAAATTCGGCGACCATAGCTAGGCTGAAGGCGCTGTCGCTGGCGATAGGTTGGTGGCATGAGAGCGTTTTGGCTATTTGCCGACAATTCCCAGAATATAAGTGATACAGAGGTAAGGCATTAGTTATTGTAGTAACTTGCTGCCAAGCAAAATTAGGCAAGGTTGCGCTCCGTAATTCTTCCAATGCTCCATCAGTTCTAGGCAGTGCATACAAGCCGGGTTCCAAACCATCCACCCGATGTACAAAACTAAACAACCACCAGCTAAAGCTGGTGGGTTCGTATAATGGACTAAAGTCCGGATACGGGTCACAAGACCCGTTCAGGATTCTGTCCTAAAATTATCATCCCCTTTGGGTTCAAAATGATGTTCCAGATAATTTTTTATCATTTCTTCCGTCAATTCACCCGATGTCACGCAAAAGTAACCTCGCGCCTTTATGCCCTGTGGGTGCAGAAATGTCGCCCCCAATAGCGCTTCTTCAAGTCAGGGGAACTCTCGAACAATTTCATCGAACTTCTGCCTTTAATGCGCCTCACTTGTGCCCTGTGGGTATGATTTCGCTCGGCGCCAAATTAGCGGGCGCAGAAACCAAAACATGGACATGATCCTGGCTGACAACGCCCTTCAGGATTTCGATCTCAAACGCTTCGCACCACGTCTGCCTAATCAGTTCACGGACTTTCAAACCAACGTCACCTTTCAACACCTTGTACCCAAGGGCATAAATAACGGTATTTCGTGACAAAAACAAAATGATATTGAATTTTAAAAACCGTATGGCTGCCATAACGGTAATCCATAAGCCCTTCCCCTTTTCAGTTCAGGGCAATATCATACGACAAAAAATCATAGATAAATCTGACCGCCTACAAGGCGGTGGTTTTAACCTTACTTCGGACTAATAAAAAGCCTTTGTAATTGGGGATAACGGTGACCTCCAGAAACCTGAATGATTCACCCAGTAATAATGACGCATTGGCGAATAAAGTGCCTGTGGCACTAATTTCCCGTGCCGCCCCGAGTGCGACCAGCACGATAGTAAAACCGATGCCCATCATTAAGCCATCCCGTAAAGATTCTTTAACGGGTTGCTTGGAAGCAACCATCCTGTCAAGATTGCTGAACCATCCTTAATCACGGGTTTGGCAACTCGCCCCGCTATGCGTATACAAATGACTTCAAAAAAAACCGCTGATGATACGGTGATAACAAACATGTTTAACGCGGGCCAACCGAAACACCAGATACCAAAAACAGTTGCAGGTAACAATGCCAGCATGACCTGCCACATGATAAAGCTGACACTGGATTTAGCACCGACATGTGCGCCACTTGCAGGCTTGAGGTGTGTAATCATGCGACAACCTCTTGCTCGGCAGCTTTTAACCGCTCCCGTTCTGCCTTGGCAGCAAGCCTGGCTTGCTCTTCTTCAAGTTGTTGCTGGGCAATCCGTTCCATGCGGGCATTGCGTGCATCCATCAATCGTTTATTTTGTTCGGCTTTATGCTGCGCCTGTTGTCTGGCCATGACTTCGCCAGAAGCATATTTAAAATACTGCACTAGGGGAATATTGGACGGGCAGATACGCAGTATCAGGGAGACATTACTGGGCGCAATGCACCAAATTCATCTCCCTATGAACCAAATTAGGGCGGCCGAACAAATTTTACGGCACAAACGGGATGACCAAAACGCTGGATTGTTACAAATATTGCAGGAGATCCAACAGTCTGGTGAAGAAGCTGTAGCAACCATGCAAAAATGCATTCCAGAAATACTGCAAACAGCCCTTATACCGATTAACCTGAATCAGATCCTGCATGAAGTCCTGTTGCTGAGTCACCAAAAGCTCTGGAGTCATGGGATAGATGTGCATTGGGTGCCATTATCATCGTTGCCAAAGATGCTGGGTTCTGAAAATAGGCTGCGTATGTTATTTAAGCAGTTGATAGATAATGCAATTGAAGCCCTCAGTGGATCAGACTGCCAAGAACAACATCTTAGGATTAAGACAGATCAAGACGCAGACCTAATTTACGTCAGCATTGAAGGCAGTGGGCCTGGTACCATCGGTGTGCTTGCCGCCCAACCGGATAGCAACCAGTTTTTAGGTGAACGTGCCCGATTCATGGAAATGATTGCCAACTTGATTGCACAAAGCGTCAAGATGTTGCGCTTAATCGAACGTAAACAGCGCAACCTTCAAAGCGAACGCGACCAGCTCAAACAGGCGCTGATCAAAAATTACAGCTTTGAAAACATCATTGGACATTCACCGCCGATGCTACGGGTGTTCGATCTAATTCGTCAGGTGGCTAAATGGAATACGACGGTTTTAATTCGCGGCGAATCAGGCACGGGCAAAGAAGTCGTTGCCAATGCTATTCACTTTAACTCGGGTTGTGCCAACGGCCCTTTTCTAAAACTGAATTGCGCGGCCTTACCAGACACTTTGTTGGAGTCTGAATTATTCGGTCATGAAAAAGGCTCGTTTAGTGGCGCTATCAACCAACGCAAAGGTCGTTTTGAACTGGCCGATAATGGCACGTTGTTTCTCGATGAAATCGGTGAAATTTCTACCTCATTCCAGGCCAAATTACTACGCGTATTGCAGGAAGGTGAATTTGAACGCGTGGGCGGAACGCAAACCATAAAAGTCAATGTCCGCATCATTGCAGCGACTAACCGTAACCTTGAGGAAGAAGTCACCGAAGGCAAATTCAGGGAAGATTTGTATTACCGGCTAAATGTGATGCCAATCCAAATGCCGACTTTGCGCGATAGGGCAGAGGATATCCCACAGTTATCCGAATTTTTGCTCGACAGGATTTCCGGTCAGCAAGGTGGGCGACCGTTAGAAATCAAGGATAGCGCCATCCGCATACTCATGAAACACAACTGGCCGGGCAACGTCCGCGAACTGGCAAACCGGCTGGAGCGTGCAGCCATCATGAGCAAAAACGGTATCATCGACCGGGATGTTATGGTCAACACTGGCCTGGAAGATGAAATCGGCATCGGCATTAGTTATCAAACGCAAAAAGTATCCACGATTGATTTTAATGATGAAAATATGGATGACCGGGAACGTGTTATTGCTGCCTTGGAACAAAGCGGTTGGGTGCAAGCAAAAGCTGCCCGCCTGTTAAATATGACATCAAGGCAAATCGCGTATCGCATTTTGACGCTGGATATAACCATGAAGCAAATTTAACTTGTATGGAGCAGCAATGACCATCTTATACGTACAACACGACTACGCCGTCTTCGGCTTTGGTGAAACCGAGGAAGAAGCGATTGCTATGGCGGCGGAATGGCTGACCGATGCAACTGGCAAACAAGGCTGCTCAATAGACTATGCTGAAAGTTTATTGGTAACAAATCCCCAAGCTGGGCAAATGACGCTCTACGAAACAGATGAAACCATCCCACCCGATGCAGAAAACTGGGGTGGTGAAGAGCTTTTGGACTGGTATCATGATGTGGCATGAGGATATTCTATAGAAACAATCCTAATTCAGATGAATTGAAACTCTAGCAACCCCTCCCTCCAATCCATCATGGAGGGCCGATCTATGATTTACCTAGGCCCTTAACATGACAGATTGGACAGTAGACAGGAAAGCGCGAATTGCCTATTCCTACGAACGTTTTGCACAAGCTAAAATCTTTGTGTTCCGTAAATGGTGCGATCAGGCCAAAGCGCGAGGCTTGCTACCTCCTACCGACCTTTCCGGTTCGTGTAAGTATGGAAGTTTATTCATGAACCAGGTTTTCGGTGGTGCGATATACGGTCATTACGAACATCAATACAATATTATCGGCGGACGCATTGTCGATCTCAGTCATGATGCCATTGATGTTGGCAGAATTACCAATCCTTACCTTCATGAACCGGATTTTTTTGCTATTCCGGAGAAGCGGGCTTCCTTAAATAAATGTCTGCCGAGGGTTAATGGTTGGGTTATTGAGTTTTTGGCGGAGATAGAAGGTTCGAAAGTTTAGTTTTTATAGGGGCTACTTACTACAGCATCCCTCTCCCCTTTTGGGAGAGGGTAGGGTGAGGGTTTTAAATGTGTCGCTAACGCGACGATTGATTTTGATCGGGTTCTCGCACCCGAAGGCGAGTTTCTTTTCTTTGCACCGCCAAAGAAAAGAAACCAAAAGAAAGGCTGCCCGGATGCCGCTTATTTCCTGCGTTCCTCAGTTTTGACGGGGGTTGCCGGAAGGGACTTCCTGCCCCTCCATCACCGCGATTCATACATGAATCGCCCCTAACGGGTTATTCCCGCTAAAACCTCCGGTACTTGGCGCCGCATAACGGGAGTGGGTGACAAATTGTAGGTTGGGGTGAACTTGTGAACCCCAACAAATAATTGGCTATTCTCGTTGGGGTTCGTTCCTCACCCCAACCTACCGTTCTAAACGGTAAATGTATTACCTATTTGCGCAACTATTGCAGTTATTACGCTCTGTGCAACATGCACAAATTCTATAGATGTTTTCTTAGAAACTTGCCACTGAGCGCCAATTTCTGAATCAACACCGTGATCGGCTGCATTTCTTATGTGTCCTAAGTATTTAATCATAAATTTGTGTTTAGATAACAATCGACTAGCTCTAGCCAAAGTATCTGCTTTTGCATTTATTCCATGCGCATTACCTATAGGTACAGTGTAATGATTGGCAAGCTGGGTCAAAAAGGATTCCACAGCGTTTCCGGCATGAACTATCGGTGCCCTTGAATCATGTTCAGCTTGAGCTGCTCTTTGATATGCGGTGATTAAATTATCTAAAACATTAGTTTTATCGATCCAATCAACAGTTGATTCCCCAAGTAATTTTCGAACCGTTAAATCAGCAGATTCGCGGTCTTGAATTACTCGGTTTAAAATTATTAGGTATTCTTTGGGATCATCCTGACGAGGAAGGTAAAGTCCACCACCCTCAGAAATTAACGACTGAGCATAAGTTCCTAAGTCAGTAAATGTGGCGATAATATCCTGTCTATGAGCATTAATGCTGTGTAAAGCCTTTGTTTGGTTAGCAGCCTCACCAACTACCCCTCCAGAGAGTGCCAGACGTGCTTTGAATGTGCAGTAAGGTACATATTGCTCAAGTATATAGCGTAATATAGCTGATTTACTTTCTCGAACAGCAGTGCATAAATACAGTCCGCATTTTGCATCTGGCACATATATCCCAGGCTGAGATTCTTTCAATAAAGATAACTCTTTAGCCATTTTGAGAGCGTCAAGAGCATAAGCAGGCGTTGTGTCTAAAAATGCAGAGACAAGAGCATCGTCAACTCCATCTGGCTTTTGTAGCGCGGCATCAGTTGCCGCGATAACATTTTCAGCACTTGTAAGATATATTTCAAAAGGCATAGAAAAATTCCACTAAGACTTAGTGATCATTTTCGCTTTCGCCCTCATTTATAGGACTATTCAGTTCCTTCAAAAATTGACGAATTTTTTCTCCTAATCCATCAAGTTCGGATGGATTAGCATTTATTCGCAATTCTATATGGAGCATCGTTCCAGGGAAGTTCGAGATTGGAACATTGATAGATTTTACTTCGGAGTTAACAATTGAGGGATTTGAAGAGTATTCCGGCGATGAGATCGCATCATTGTTAGTGGCTACGTCTTTTTTACGAGCTACAAGTTGACCTTCATTTTCACGAACGACACCTGCCGCTCTCAATATATCTACAACCGCTCGCGCACCAGTCATAACAGGCCCAGACTTTGCCTCTCCCGCAGAGTAAGCAATATGGGATTCTAGTGTAGAGCTATCCATTTTCCCCCTAATTTTTACTGCGGCTGCCATTTTTCCCAAGAATTCATTCTCACTGACAACCCTAGCCCAATTTTCTTCGATTTGATCTGGTATCTCATGTTCAAGCGCTTTTGCAAGTTCGTTGCCTTTCGGGGTAGCCAATTTTGCTTTGCCTACATCAATTAATTCAATATTAGTAAGGAATGCGTTATTGGCACTGATGGCTGTTTTATTCATTGCACAAAGCTTGGCAACTTCATCAAGTGAAGCGGGCTTCGTTAACCGTCCATAAGCTCTAATTATCTTACATATTTCCTCATATGAAGAACGGGGGAGTTTAAATTTTTCTTCGGACATTGTTTTTCCCGATCAGGTATTTACTTTAAAGAGATTACATTATAGCTGAATCGGCATAGTAGGTTGGGGTGCGGTACGAACCCCAAATATCAAATTTTATTTAGCTTTATGCTGGGATTCACCCACAACCTACAACTACCAACCCATATCCCGTTATGCCGCAGCGAGTACCGGAAGTTTTGGCGGGAATAGCCCGAAGGGGTGCGGCAAGGATGCCGCACGTTGCCGGAGGGACAGGAAGTCCCTTCCGGCAACCCCCGTCAAAACTGAGGAACGCAGGAAATAAGCGGCATCGGGCGGATTTCTTTTGGATACTTTTCTTTGTCCGTACAAAGAAAAGTATCTCGTCCGTGGGTACGAGAACCCACATTCAAACAATCCGTCGCGTTAGCGACACAAAAAACACAAAATCCCACTAACGCCATAACTCACCACCCACAATAATAGTCTATTTAGAAAAAACTATACTTTCCTAATCGACCTCGGATAGCCACCAACCACCGCATCAATCGAGAAACTCGAACGATGCGGTTCGTACCTCACCGCACCCTACAGTAACCCACATTACGGGTTGGAAGCATTATGTCGGATGAATCATTGTCATTTCGACCAACGGGAGAAATCTTAAGCCACTGAAATTTAAGATTTCTCCCGTTGGTCGAAATGACACGGTGCATTTTTGTCATGTACAGAGAGTTAAATCTATTGTTCTATTCATTACAAAACGCAAAAAATTGACTGTTGCGTTTACAACACGTTTGCAGCAACTGCACTTACCTATAAAAATAATAACAATATAAAACAATAATTTAAAATTATATGGTGGCGTTGGCACAGCCTGTGCTTTTACTTTTTGTAAATGCAACTTACGAGGTCAATCCGATGCAATTGCCAGTATTAAACGATGCCCCCGCAGCAAAAGGCGGCTGCTCTGCAAGCTCCTGCGGTACCACCGATAATCAAATGGACTCGCTGCCGGATTCGATTCGGGAAAAAGTGCAGAACCATCCCTGTTATTCTGAAGATGCCCATCATTATTTCGCCCGGATGCACGTCGCCGTTGCGCCAGCCTGTAATATCCAATGCCATTACTGTAACCGTAAGTACGATTGTGCAAATGAATCGCGTCCTGGTGTGGTATCCGAATTACTAACCCCCGATCAAGCCGTTAAAAAGACGATGGCGGTTGCGGCGAATATTCCGCAAATGACTGTTTTAGGTATCGCAGGCCCTGGTGACCCTTTAGCTAACCCCGAACGCACGTTTGAAACCTTCCGCCGTTTAAGCGAAGAAGCACCGGATATTAAGTTATGCGTTTCCACGAATGGTTTGGCTTTGCCCGATGCGGTAGAAGAATTATCCAAGCACAATATCGATCACGTCACCATCACAATTAATTGTGTAGACCCTGAAATCGGCGCGAAGATTTATCCGTGGATTTTCTGGAAAAACAAACGCATTAAAGGCAAAAAAGGCGCAAAAATCCTGATTGAACAGCAACAAAAAGGTTTGGAGATGCTTATTGCCAAAGGGATTTTGGTAAAGGTCAATTCAGTGATGATTCCCGGGGTCAACGACCAGCATTTGGCGGAAGTCAGTAAGGTAGTCAAATCTAAAGGCGCATTCCTGCACAACGTAATGCCGCTGATTGCCGAAGCCGAGCATGGCACTTTTTATGGCGTGATGGGACAACGTGGCCCAACGCCAGATGAATTGCAAGACCTGCAAGATAGTTGCTCCGGCGACATGAACATGATGCGCCATTGCCGCCAATGCCGCGCCGATGCGGTGGGCATGTTAGGCGAAGACAGAGGTGATGAGTTTACTCTGGACAAGATCGAGGATATGGAAATTGATTATCAGGCAGCGATGGAAAAGCGCAAGGTGATCCATCAAGCCATACAGGAAGAAATGGACAGCAAACGTTTGGAAAAATCCGCTAAAGCCGCACAACATAAAGCCGAGCCAAAACTTGCTACCCGTCCGGTGCTGATGGCTGTCGCAACTAGCGGGCAGGGTGTTATCAATGTGCATTTCGGACATGCTAAAGAATTCCTGATCTATGAAGCCTCGCCAGACGG
>NZ_JBEBKJ010000092.1:0-14459 GCF_040079455.1 Methyloglobulus sp.
AGCGGACAACAACCTTACCCAAGAGCAAGCGGCTGTGCAATTGGGCGTATCGCAAGCCAGGATTTCTGATTTGGTGCGCGGGAAATGGAAAAAATTTAGTTTGGATATGTTGCTGACATTGGCGGCAAAGGCTGGGATTCGCATCAAAGTTATTTTTGACCAGGCGGCTTAAGTTTCAGGGCATCGCGGTTACGTTCAGCTAACCATTGATCCAGGGTAGTGTGCTACCTTTTCTGTGATAAACAGTGGATAAGCGAGTACTTAAGCCTTAAATAATGATTAATCCACGTAGCCTGATTAGGGCGCTTGATAAACACTGGGAGGCCATAGAACGTATTGTTTTGCTAGGTCGTGACCAGATTGGTTATGAGCGCGACGAGGTGCTTGCATTACTTGGAAAAATCTATGTGCATGAATCTGTTGAGCAACATATAGAACGCTTGCAGCAACTCGTTAATGCGGAATTATTGATTGAAATGTCGCACAGCAATACGCTCCAACTTAACGATAACGTTCGCTAGTTTGTCGGCAACTTACTGCATGAGCACGAACTTGGCTTGTCGGACATCTTAAAAGCCCGTATTAGTGACATTAAAACCGCCCTTGAAGAATTGCACCAAGCCTTTCAAGAACGAGATATGGCGGCGTTGCAACAAGGTGCGGTGCGCATTGATAATCAACTTCGGCAAATATTGCAACAACTGGATCAGGACACCCATGCCATTCAGGATATAGCCGAACGCGCCAAAGGGGCTGATGAACGTATGCCTCTGTCGAGACGTTACCGTGAAGTATTAGAAGCTTATGACCGTTATGTGCAACCAATGACCGAACTAATTGATCCTTTTGCTGGCGGCAGTTTCTATCCGTTATTGGAGGATGCCGAACGTGTGCTGGAATCGTTATCCCAGCAATTGCATAATCAAGGCGGTTTATACAGCCATCAAGTCCTGTTGCGCCAAGTTGGTTTTAGGGTGAAAGATTTACGAGAAACTGGTCGTCTTGCTCTAAATCAATGCACCAACATCTTGATGCCTTTGCGGGAAGAAATCCGTCGGCACAACCACCTCAGCGCTGCCATCGGACAATTATTAGGCGATGTACGCAAAAAAGGCTTACGCCGAACCTTTCCACAAAAAAGCTTGCCGGTTTGGCGTAAGGAACGTCCAGTATCGGTTGCCATAGGTGCTGAATTATTAACCTTGATGGAACAGGTGCGCCACTATCAGCCTAAAGCGGTTAATTTTCCCGAGCAGACGGTTGAAGAAATGCAGATACCGCTTGAACGCGTCGATGAAGATAGTATTCGAAAGCACCTTTACCAAAATCTTCCGGTATTGGACTTGATGCAATGGTTAGTCAACCATTATGGTTATTATCAGGATGCCACGCTGTTAAAGCTTTATCACAAATTCATCCGCCTTCCCGATATTAGCACAAGCCCTACTACGGATGAAACCCAGATTTCGCTTAAAAAAGTCCGCATTCGCTTGCACAGCCACACGCTTGAAGCCTTATGACAATAGACTTAAAGCAACTGCCCCAATTACAACCCCTGTTTAAACTGTTAAGTTCTGGAGCCCATTTAAACCGCTTACAGGACAGTGAGCTATGGGTAGAACTTGAAAATCATCAGAGTCAATATGAAACCTTGTTTGCTGCATTAGGCTTTAGTCTCGTATTGGATGGACGGGGTTACGCCTACTTTAAAACCGATCAAGCCAGCGCTTACACAGGAAAACTCACACGTCGCCTGGCATTGCTGTTGATGCTGCTATTTGAATACCAGGCCGATCAAGGTTTACATTTGTTCCAGTTCCAACAGTGGCAGCTTGATACGCCGTTAATTAACAAACTCCATATCCATTATCATGCCATTTTGGAAGCCGAAGAAATCACCAGTCCCCAAACAATCAAGGAAATATTGGACAGTGCCGCCCGTATTGGTTTCCTGGTCTTAGAAGATGGCGCTTACCGGCTACTGCCAGCCGTGCACCGCTATCTGGACTTGTTTCAAGAACTTGCCCAAGCTGAGCGAAATGACCCAATACAAACCGAAGACGACGCGGAGGATACGCTTTGAGTTTGGCGCAGTATGGATTCCAGAAGCTTGTGTTACTCAATAGCGCCGGTTACAGCCGCGCTGAATTGCCGCTAGACGATTCAGTATCGATTATTGCCCCCAACAATACCGGCAAAACCAGCCTGATTAATGCATTGCAGTTTCTGCTTATTCTCAACAAACAGCACATGGATTTCGGGGCGCATAGCCCTGAAAATACCCGGCGCTTCTATTTCCCTGACAACAGTTCGTATATTCTGCTCGAAGTGTTGTTACCTTCCGGGATGGCGGTGATTGGTTGTGTTGGTAAAGGCTTAAGCCATGATTATGAGTACTTCGCCTATCAAGGCAGCCTTGAACTCGATGATTATCGATTGCAAAATGGTCACCTGGTTGCCCAGCCGAAATTGATCAGCCGCTTATTTGAATGCGGCAAACCAGCCAAAATTTACCAGCAAGCCGATTTACTGGCATTGTTGTATGGTAATCGGCAAAAGCAGCGTTCGGATGACCCTGATTTAACCATCTTTCCACTTGAGTTTACCTCCCAATCCGGAACTTACCAACGCATCTTGACCCGAACTTTACGGTTGGATCGTTTGGATAGCCGGGAAGTAAAAACCTATTTGCTGGAAATCTTCAAAAATGACTTACAGGATCGTAGCGTTGATTTTAAAAGCGAATGGGATAAAAACTTCGCCGATGTCAATTACGATAAGTCCCAATATGACGCTGTGTTTCGCAACAAGGCGCTGATTGAGTCCATGGAAAATAGCCAGCAGATACGCCTGGGGTTGCGTGGCAAAATCATCCAGTGGCGGCCATTGATCGAACAAGGCTTAAATGATTGGGAAGCCCATTTTCAAAACAGTTCAATCCAACTGCAACAACGCTTTGAGAGTTTGACGACTGAAATCGGCACATTGGAGCATCGCCAAAAAGCCATTTTCCAAGATCAAGCGAATGCCAATATTGCGTTAAAAGAACATGAAAAAAAGGAAACGCGTTTTCAAGAATTGACTGTCCGATTTCAGTTTGTCTCTGATGCTATGCAGTTGGAAAAGCAACGGCAAGCTTTGCAGGAACAACGCGATGATTTGGTCACCCGCATCAAAAATGCCGAGCAACATCAGTCATCCGATGCCATCAAAAGGAATATCGCCAAAATCCGCAAAGAACGGGACGAATTGAACCTGCAGTTAACTAACCTTAATGACAATTTTTATTTGCAACTCCAAAAGCTTTTGCCAAAAAGCAGCTTCGACCTGTTGACACGGCTTTTGGCTAAATCGGTCTTGAGCTTATCTGTCACTGAAGGTAATGCAATTAATCTGCATGATAAATCAGCCTTCCAATCGTTTATTGGCGTGCTGGAAAGCAAGTTGTCGGGAAATCTCCTGAAACTTCCCGGTTTTTCCCTTGATATATCGGCGCTTGAAGCGAACCTCACCATAAAAACAGCTTACGAACTTGAAACTGAAATCGACGATTGCACACGGCAACTAGCAGAGTTGGAAAAGCTGTTTCAAACCGTTGAAACATTGGCACAACAAAAACAGAAGCAAACAGGGCTGGAACGGCAAATCAAGGCGCTGGATAACGATATTCAAGACTATCAAGAATTGGTGTCACTCAAAGAAAGTGAGTCAACCAGATTGCAAACGATTGCCGAAATACAACGGAACATTGCTGGGCTTGATCAGGAAGAATCAACATTGGCCGATAACAAAAATAACCTCTCGGCAATACAAGCAAGCCTTAAAACTGAACAAGGTGAGTTACAAAGTCAACACCAACGCATCAATGCTGCCCGCCATCAGCGCTTGGATCAACAACCGCCTTTCAATTTTTTAGAACAGCTACCATTTTTACCTTGCATGGAAGCAGCGGCATTGGCTATGTCGGCCTTAGCAGACCAGATTGAAAACTATAACCGCGATTGCCAAAAGCTACGGCAAATCGATGACAACCTTGGGCTTCAACTCGGTAAATTACATCAAGAAGGTGTGAGTAAGTTCCAAACCCAGGATTCCGCCGAACAAGAGTTGGTTGCCTTGTTCAACTACACCGCACAACTCAGTCAGGAACAAGCATCCATTGAGCGCAAAGCCCGTTCAGCCGTCGTCCAGGTAGCTGCCATCTTGCGTGATTTGCGCAATAGCCTAGAGTCATTCAAACGGCGGATGCGGGAATTTAATAACAAAATTAATCGCCGCCAGCTTTCAGACCTTAAGGTCTTTAAAATTGAACCGAGGGAAGAAGATGCCTTAGTCAAGGCAATACAAACCTTGATCTCAACCTCAGAACAGGTCGATTCGGGCAATTCATTCGACCTGTTCGACCATAATGCAGTGCTGGACGACAAAGAACTCAATAAGGCCAAGGATTTACTCATCAAAGAAGGCGAAGCCCGAGGCAGCTTACGGGTTGAGCACCTGTTCCGGCTGGTTTTTATCATCGCCAAGGAAGGCCAAGAACCAGCCGAATTTGAGGACATCGACAGTGCCGCCTCAAACGGTACGGTATTGATGGCAAAACTCATCACCGGCCTCGCCATGCTCAATCAAATGCAAGACCCACGTAAACAAATCAAGACAGCCTGTTATTTGGATGAGGCCGCATCACTCGATCAATACAATCAGCACAATTTGATTGAAACGGCGGCTGAGTTCGGATTTTCGCTGATTTTTGCTTCCCCAGAACCGCAAATTACCGCACGCTATTGCGTGCCTATCGGCAATGTCCAAGGTAAAAACTATATCAGCCGCCTAAATTGGCAAATTCTCGAAGCCATTCCCCCTGAGAACCAAGCCTGATGTCACTTTTATCTGAAGCCTTAAAACGCTTGCTAGCGCAGGAACAACCACTTAACGCGTCGGATTTCACCCATGGCCAACGTAAAGCGTTGGAACAGTTCGCCCTTAATACCCGCCTTATTGAAGTCAAAAAACAAGGCAACGGTGTAGTTTATCGGTTGATTGATCGGCAAAGCATTAGCAACTATGTTCGTCAGCTCCATCCACTGGAAGATGAACTATTGCTTTCGCTTCTACCCAAGCGCAGCCGTAATATCGGCACTGACCTTGGCAGCAAAAAGGGACAATCCGGCCACAACAGTTTTTATTTACTGATGAAAGCCTGGGATAGCGATGTGGTCTGGCAATGTGGCGATAACACGATGAACCCTTCGGATTTGACCGAACGTTTGGGTGTGGCCGCCATGCAGGTTAGCACGAATAATGCGTGGCATTGTACCCGCCCTTTGTTGTTAGTTGAAAACCAAGCATTATTTGATCGCTGCGACTGGTTGCCCGATGAGTTTAATGGCTGTCTCGTCTATTATGCGGGGCAATTATCCGACATAGTACTTAAATGGTTTTCGGAACAAAAGCGAGCTAATGACGTGATCCTCTTCCCGGATTATGACGGTATCGGGTTGGCTAATTACGCCCGGTTGGCCGCTACGTTGCATCCCAATTCATTGTTACATTTTTACTGGCTCACGGATTGGGAAAATAAATTGCCGGTCTACGGTAACGTTGAGGTTTGGTCAAAAACCCGCATCCAATTTGAAAATGCAATGCAAAAGCTGGATAACATGAATGCGTTGAACAGCGACTTGATTAAATTGGGGCAACTATCGCAACGCTGCGGTAAAGCGTTAGAACAAGAAGCCATTTGGTTGTAACGAGAAGCGGTCAATTGGAAAGATAAGTGAACTGTTGACTAAAATCGTTTTACTGATTTAATTTTTTCGATTTTCAACAGCAGTGATATTATTGTTGAAATATTCAACAAAAGCAGGTGAAACAATGGCCACTATGAATTTCAGCATACCCGATGACATCAAAGACAAGTTTAACCAAGCCTTCCACGGCAAAAATAAAAGCGCAGTCGTTGCGGACTTGATGGTTGAAGCAATAGAACGGAAAGACAAACAACAACGCAGTAAAGCGGCTATCGATAGGATTTTAGAACGCCGTAAACATGCGCCAACTGTTACTGACGAAGAAATCCGCGCGGCAAGGGAAGAATTGCGTGCATGACAAAATTGTCGTCGATGCCAGTGTTGCCCTGAAATGGTTTTTGCAGGAAAACGAAGATCATTGCGACGAAGCCATTGCTTTGCTGATGGGCTATCCATTAATCCAGCCACCGCATTTTATAGCTGAAGTCGCGGCTGTTTTGGCACGTAAAAAACCCATTGAGGCCGACCAGGATTTAGCTGACTTGCTTGAAGTCGAAATGACGGTTGCCGACGAACCGACTATTTACCAACAAGCTATAAAGCTTAGTATTGACCTTAACCACCACCTATTCGACACGCTATATCATGCCGTTGCCATTGAAACTAAAGGCGCACTTTTGATTACCGCCGACAACGTGTATTACGAAAAAGCCAAACATTTGGGCAGGATAAAATTATTGGCTGACATTTAAGGCCAGGAGCAATGTGCTGTTGTTATAACATTTAAGCGACTTAAGGTGGTTTTCGACCTTGCCCTACCGTGCTTTAAAACAAAAACAGTGGACTTTATGTTAGAGTGATGAGGAATATTGTTGGGCTTCATAGCGTCAGCACCAACCTACGATATACCCAACATACGGGATACAATCTCGCTTGTATGCTAGATATGCTCCTAATAATGACATACAGAAAGTAAGGACAGAAATGCATTCACTATCACCATATTTAATGAGATGTTTTAATCCTCAGCTACAAGGAAATAAAATAGAAGATAGATATACAATTCTCGATAAAGTTGGTCAATTTGATACGTATGTCTTGATTAAAGAATACATTGAAAGCAAAAGCGTTGGATATCATCTTGTAGAAAAATCGAAACAGGTGTTTTGTTTTGAAGGTATGGAATTTGATGTGGAGAATCGGCTTATATGTGGTTGGTTTCAAGTAGGTCACTATGGCACTAAGTCAGACATAATCAACATTAGCACTGGCAAAGTCGATTTTATAAAAGCACAAGATAACGCTGATATTATTAAGCATTTTATCTACTTTTTCTTGCCTAAGGGATTTAACGAAGGTATTGCTTTTTTCCATTCGTATCGTGGCAATGGCATAAAAACATTATTTTTCGAATTGTTTAAAGACTATTTTCTTTCTAAAACAAAACTTAATTTGCAAATGAATCCACTTACTTATGACAAAGCTTTAGCCGCTTGGGAAAATGCAAATGCGAAAGAAATTAGATTAATAAAGTTTTCTGCTTTGAACGATATTGCAGATCAAATTAAAAAATTGGGACATAATGAACAAGAGCTAAAGATCAAGCCTCGACGAAAAAGTACTTTCGGAAAGCTTAAGGATTATTTCAATCAAGAATCCGAGCAGGCGAAAGCTATAGAGCTATTAAGTCCATTATGCTCAGAAATAAAAACTGTAGTTGAACTTAATGGTAATAAACGTACATTTATTGTTGGCAAATCAGCTTCAAACTCTATTTGCGAAATTGAAGCACCAGAGGATTTAGAATTAATTGATGGTAATCCCAAGTTTGATGCTATAAAAAAATGGTGTGACATTGTAACCGAGGAATTTTCCAGCACTATGTATCCTGGACTAGGTAAATGTAATGAGCAGTAAACTGAATGTAATGGAAATCATTACTGGCCATCACAAGACATTAAAAAATTCAGACGGTACAGTTGCTGGAACTGATATCTTTGTTTTTTATCTGTTACCCTTGTTTTTATCTTTTCTATCAATAATCTGCTTATTTGATATTGATAAGGACTTGTCTTCGTTATTGGTGAATTTCGGGTCAATTTTTACAGCACTACTTTTGTCTGTTTTGGTATTAGTGTATGACCAGGAATCTAAAATAGAGCAACTTAAAGGAAATGATGGCTTGTATATATTGAAAAAAAGGCTGTTGATGGAGCTATACTACAACATAAGTTATTCAATTCTTTGTTCTTTATTATTAGTGCTATTAAGTTTTTTTCACTCAATTATAGATGGCCTTACAAATCAAATAAATATATCTAATTTACAGATAACAGTTAAATACGATGTATTTATAGCAACACCACTAATAGTTTTTATTACTGCAAACTTGTTCCTTAATATTGTCATGATTGTTAAAAGGATGCATTCAATGTTAACTACTCATCATGGAATATGAACTTTCACATGACGAGAGCCGTAGATACGATTAGCGACAGCGTAATCGCACGTATGAGTTTTTTATTGATTATACCCATACGCCTATCGCTAATCGGAGCTACGTGGGCTATGTCCTTTATTTCGACACTTTAATTGCGATAATCTATTGTGTTATCTTGAGAATAAGCACGATAGGATGTGCTGAACGAAGTGAAGCGCATCGGTCGCGAACGATGCGCCTCTTCCACGGCAGCAACCTATAGCTCAAGTTACAGGCGTATCTTATTTCCCCTCAAAGCCCCAACCCATCCAATTCATCCAACAATTGCAAAGTCCGCTTTGGATTGCCGCGTAATTGGGCGGCAAGGAAGTGTTGTTTGGCTTCTTCTTCCGCCAAGACTTGTGTGGAGAGTTCAAGCATAAATTTGTTAAGACTGATGCCCCGCATTTGGTAATGGTTTTCAGGCGTTCAGCCATGTCGTCCGGTGGTCGGATGGATAAGGTAGTCACGATATTAATAACCTCAATAGGTGTTCCACTGTGATGACTCCATAACCTAAACGCTTGAGTTCGGCTTGGTCAGAGTCGGATAAATTGTTGGTAATGATATAGCTGATACCGGTGACAATGGCAAGTTCTAGTTAATGTGGGTAAACAAACGATCAATCAATGATATTACAATCCGGACATTGTCTTTAAGATTAAATCCTTTGGGTTGATCATAGGGTTATGCGACATCCCATCAGGCAGTTTTAACTGGGTAGTTTCCGTTTGATGAGTTGCTTCAATCGTTTTTAAGTGACTTAATAAGCGATACAAAAAGCGATGTTCCCGGAATCACTCCGGGAACGAATTGTTGTTGATAAACAGTCTTCTTCTAGTTCTTCCTGCCAAAACTCAAGCTCATCTTGTAATTCTTGCTTGGCTTCGGTACGTATACCAGATTTGGAACGTTCGTGTACACCACACTTACGCAACAAGGGTGACAGGGCGACCGGGTTTCTCGGTCGCCGTCTTGGTAATGTCGGCATAATTTCCTCCTAAGTTGATGACATGCCACTGGGTGCCGCCCAGTCGCTTTTCCAATTTCCGGAACGTCCTGTGTTGTTGCAGGAATTCCGGCGCTTTATCTGTTTGGCGAAAACAGAATTTTCGGGGCAGGCTGCTGTACAGCGACCTTGGCGGTTGAGTGTATTTGATCCGCTTAATCGCCCCGCCAGTTTCCGGCGTGTGCAGGTAAATCTTGGCAATCCCCAACTCCTGACGGATAAACTGCAAGGCAGCCGTCAAAAGCGCTTCATCCCAAATGTCGCCGTAATCAGCCAATACAGCTTCCAGATAGCAGCGCAGCTTTTCCGGTTTGGCATTTGCCCCCAAGTTGTAAAAGCGGGTTTTGCCGCTTTGGATTTCACCCAATAGGCGTTTTGCTCGCCTTAACCAATCGGTTTGCAATTCTTCGATGAGTGCTTCGTTGGTGTTGAAGTCAAAATCGATCCTTGCCCAGGCCAGGGTTTCCCTGAAGAAGTCACGTTGTTGCCGTTTCAGCACAGGATGCATCGAGCAGTTGAACTGGTGATAGTCGCTCGGTTCCGCCAGCCGTTTGAAGAATTCATCATGTTTGTTGCTGAAATTAAGTTGCAGTACCAGGCTATAGCCGTTGCGGGAAACCTGATCCCAACTTCTATCCTTGTCGTCCCAGATGTCGAGGGTCAGCAAGAACGGATCTATGCGGTTGCCCCAAGCCAAAGACAGATGTTCCTGACGCAACTGGCCATCGCCCGATTGCGCCAGAACATCCTTAACCAAAGGTTTGTGCAACAGACCCGAATATGCCGACTTTTTCAAGTCGGCAATCGCGCACTGCCTGCCGATAACTTGCGACAGCAAGAACACCGCGTACCTATCTTTGTAGTAGTAAAACGGCGTCTTGCCTACCGGCAAACAAGCCAATACTTCTTGTGCAGTTTTAATATCCATAAACTCATCCTTTAATACACAACACCTGCTTTAAGGTGTGCACCACTTCCACCAGATCGCTTTGGTTTGCCATCACAGTATCGATATCCTTATAAGCACCGGGGATTTCATCAATAACCCCGCTGTCTTTGCGGCATTCAACACCTTGAGTTTGGTGTTCCATATCATCCGTGTTGAAATGGCGTTTCGCCTTACCCCTGCTCATCATCCGGCCTGCGCCGTGTGAGCTAGAGCAAAACGACATAGGGTTACCCAAGCCACGCACAATGTAAGACTTTGCCCCCATACTGCCTGGAATGATACCCAGCTCACCTGCTTGCGCGCTGATTGCACCTTTGCGGGTAACCCAAACTGAAGCATCAAAATGCTGTTCCCTAGCCACATAGTTGTGATGGCAATGGATAGCTTCTTTGGTAATGCCAAACTTAGGCAATTTCTTACGTAAGGCTTCGCACACCAAATTCATCATTTCACGCCGATTGACCAAGGCGTAATCTTGCGCCCAACTTACGGCTTCCAGATAATCATCGTAATGCTTCGCACCTTCCTTGAAATACGCCAAGTCCTTATCCGGCAGATTGATAATGTGTCGCCCCATATCCTTCTTCGCCAGATTGATGAAATACTCACCAATCACATTGCCGATGCCACGGCTACCGGAATGCAGCATTACCCACACATCATTTTTTTCATCCAGGCACAGCTCGATGAAGTGGTTGCCACCGCCCAAGGTGCCCAGTTGCCGCACCCAAGTTTGGTAAGGCTTCTTTTGCATCGTGTTGATCTTGGGGTGTTTGCCCAAAATCTTATGCAAACCTACCGACAAACCCGTCACCGTCGATTGTTTTACGGGATCGTGCTTGTGTTGGTTGAAGCCGACCGGAATCGCTGCTTCAATCAACAAGCGTAAAGACCGCAAGTTATCCGGCAAATCATGCGCCTTAATCGACAAGCGCAAGGCATTCATGCCGCAGCCGATGTCCACACCAACTGCCGCCGGAATAATCGCGCCGATAGTTGGGATCACTGAGCCTACCGTCGCCCCTTTGCCGCAATGCACATCCGGCATCACGGCAATGTGGCTATGGATAAACGACATCTGCGCCATATTCAGCAACTGCTGGTACGCCTCGGCCTCAATGTCATCGGTATAAATTTTTACCGGCACTTTGCCTTTGGTAATAATGGTCTTGATTGGCATTAGCCACCTCTTTTTGCTACAACACCAGCATACCGAAAACGTAACACGGGAGTATGTTTTCGGTTTACTGCCTGCGCTAAAGCGCACCGCAGAAAACCTTGCACCCGCTTTAATGCTGCCAGTATTTCATCGCCTGAAACTTGAAGGTCATTCCCATAATGGGCAGCGGTCACACAGAGTGATTGGCCTTCCTGTTCTGGCACAACCGATATAACGTGTAAGTCACGCAACAGCGGATGTTGGGTTTCGCCCGCTAACACCAACGTGACAATGCGTCTGGCTTCTTTGCACAGCTGCAAGGTCTTATGTGACGTTTTCGGGCGCGATTCTTTCACTAAATAACGTGGGTCAATGCCATCTTCCTCGCCGAATTCGACGCAGAGGGAAGCGGCAGTCGCAGCCCAACTTGTTTGGTTTTTCATTAGAAAACTCCCACAGACCGACATTTCAGGCAAAGCAAAGCCTTGACCTAATCGGTCGAATTAAAAAAATTGGTTTTTGTGTGTGGAAGCCCGATCCGTTGTCAGATCGGAAGAGAAGGTCTACCGTGGACTAACGAATGCAAGGCTGAATTTAATTGCACTATCGAACATACAGCCTCCTACTTTGTGGTTGGTTAAAATTAAGGGCGCAATTTTACGCAGAAATAAATGGTTGTCAAATATTATTTTCTTACTTGTTTGACGTTAGCTTTACCGCAAAAGCCCCATTGCCCAATTTTTGCGTACTAATAGCAATCGGCAAGAATTTTTTAATGATCTCCGCATTGGTTGCCGCATGTTGGCTCCATTCGGTGGCAGTAAATGAGCCGCCGCCCGCTAACGCCATCGGCAATAACAATTGATCTGCCAAATAGCTATCAACCGCCGCATGGCTGGCTAAGTATTTTTGTGCTTTGGACACCGCGCCTTTAGCAAGGACTTCCGCCGCCACTCCGCGCTCGGCAAAACCGGTGAACACTTCGGTGACCTGTTCATGCTCCACCGTAATCAACAATACGTTCCCTGGTCCTTGATCACGGTTAATTTCCCGCAGCAACAATTGCTCATCACCCCAGGATAACTTTTGCTTCACGACGGCAAGCTCACGTTCAGCAATGTGGGCTGGTAACGCCGCAAAATAACTTTCCGCATAAGCCTTAACCCGTTCACCGCGACTTTCCAAATGCAAAGGCACAAGGCGAGTGCTGGGTTTAATGGTTGCTGTAATTTCACCGCCACCTGCCGGATAAAAACCGAAGCGGTTTAACTGCAACTCCACATCAACGCCCATTCGCTTTAACAGCGGGATAAAAGCCTGTTGCAAAAAATGGAACGGCGGACTCATCGTATTATGCGTACCGCCGGTAATCACCAGCCGACTTTCCTGCTCTGCCATAAACAAAGCCGGTAACACCGTTTGCAACACCAAGGTACAACTGCCTGCCGTGCCGATGTTAAAGTGGTAATCACCGCCTTGCAATTTGTCGGGTGTAAAACTTAACTCCGTTGAACCGACTTGTGCACCATTAACTTCTGCACCAGAAATCGCTGTCGCCGCATTCACGGCGGTCAAATGCTGGCGCATTAAACCCGGCGTTTTACGTTTGGCACGTATGTTTTTAATCTGGATGGCTTGTCCGGTGATAATAGCTAAGGATAAGGCTGTGCGTAAGATTTGGCCGCCGCCTTCGCCTTGGGAGCCGTCGATTTGGATGGTCATAGTTTTATCTGTTCCTTGATTTGATTGTTTTGTTTTTATAATTAACCGTTCGTCCTGAGCCAGTCGAAGGATGAACACATTATTTGTGACGCTCACGCGACTGTTGTTTTAATGTGGGTTCTCGTACCCACGGACGAGATACTTTTCTTTGTACGGACAAAGAAAAGTATCCAAAAGAAATTCGCCCGATACCGCTTATCTCCTGCGTTCCAAAGTTTTGACTGGGCATTAAAGAAATATGGCTAATTCATTAATTCATAAGCAAATTGCAATTCTGATTTTCGGTTTTTAATCATCCACTGTAATGTCGCAATTAAAACGGCAAGAGCTATTTTTTCATTTGCTGATATTTCCAAATCGAAATCTTCAATACGCTCTGTATCAAATTCTGAAAATCTTAAAGGTAAATCAATGTCCCCATGTAAAAGCCTTGAGCGGAAATCATACATCGCGCCAAAAGCCTTCTTATTCGAACTACGTTTTCCCAATATTAATTCTGTTTTTTCCAGTAATTGATTTTTAAGACCGACATTATTCTTTGTATAAAGTGCTTCTAATCCTAAAAGAATCCATGCAAGATCAATATTGTTACTTTGAAATGATTCAGGTATTACATAACTTAAAGCACTTATTGCTCGGCCTGTTGAGCCGATGCCAACACCATTTTGAATAAATTTATAATCTATTAGCCATTGCCTAGCATCCTTAATATTAATTTTAAAAAACGATGGCCAACTGTTTTTTGCTGCTTCCATTGCAAAAAACAAATGTTCAGTATAAAAGGACTTAATAGGCTTATAGTACTCATTTTCTAGGAAAGAATAACCTTCGATTAACGATATGCTTCCTGGTCTTACGGTATTACACATAAGAATAAAAATACGTATCTCATAAATGATTTCACTCATTACATCATCTTTTACTACTCCCAGTAATTCATCCAGCGTTATTTTACCTTCGCCATTTTCTCGAATAAAATCTGCAAGTATCTTTTCAAAATCTACATTGACTTTTGCTATCACCTCAATAACTTTATATTTTCTCCCAGTAGCAGCGGGTTTCCATATTTTCTTGATTAATGTGCATTGTTCTGGAGATTGATAAATATTAAAAAATAGAGGTACCTCATCATAAATCGAATCAAATGGATAGATTGTTGTAACCTTACCAGACAATGACATGACTTCTTCAAGGCATTCCTCTTGTAGTATTTTTTGCTGGTCAAAAATAGGTAATGGAATCATGACTGGAAGTACAAGTTTTATGTTTAATTCCATCATCTTTATTTAACCTTTGGTAGTGGCTAAACATTAACTGATAAGCTCGAATTATAGGTAACGACAAACCAATGAATCATGCCGTCATGCCACGTTGCACACTTGGAGAACGAG
>NZ_JBEBKJ010000093.1:0-14316 GCF_040079455.1 Methyloglobulus sp.
GTTGGACAAAGGGACGGTAGAGTTGGCGACCGAGAAACTCATCAACGATAAAACTGCGGTGGCTATCAAGCGCGGTGGGCAACCCAGCATCGCCCTTGCACCCAAATAAAACGACACTGCCAACCATCATTGCTGGTGGCTGCGATCCGGATTAGGCTTAACCTGAGTTGAGATGAAAACTTAAAGCAAGTCCTGGTAGCGCCAACCCACTCCCTGACCATTCAAGCGGCCAAAGCCAACCCTGGCCTGGAAAGGTGTAAGGTGAACGGGATACCGCAAATGGAGAAGGCGAGCTTTTTAGTCGGCTGGTGAACTAAAGATAACATCAATCTTACGGGCCGAAGGTCGGTAGTGGTGTCTTTATAGTCCTTCCGTCCTGTTTTCTGTGATACTAAACAAGCTGGTAGGTAGCTGCTAGTGAAGGCAGGACATGCACCTGCGGACTACGAATAATGGTGTCCAACATTCGATGTTTACCGCATTAGTTTCGAGCTCGCAGGTGCGCTTGTGATCGTTAACGAATACTCAGGACTTGCCGTTGTATCGGCTCACCTATATTGCTTTCGCAGATCCCAAGCAGGCATGTCCCTTAGGTTTAATTTATCACGCCGGAGGTCAGTTATGAAGAGCCCCACTAATTGTCCCGCGTCAACTACCTTGGCCGAACCGGACAGGGTAATTGTCGCCGAACAACTAATCAATCTTTTACCGCCTTTGTTGGTATTGATTGGGCCGACAAGAAACATGACGTTTGTGTGCAATCAGCAGACAGTGAGACACGGGAGTTTTCGGTCATCCCACATAAAGTTGAAATGATCAATGACTGGGCGCAATCCTTAATCCAACGCTTTGGTTCACCGATTGCGGTGGCTGTTGAATTGTCGAAAGGCCCGATTGTGTCTGCGTTACAAAAATTTGATTGTTTTGTCATTTGTCCAATCAACCCGTTAACTTTAGCCAAGTATCGGCAAGCGTTTACGCCCAGTAGGGCAAAAGATGATCCGACCAATGCCGAGTTCGCTGTGGATATACTCTTACGGCATCCCGATCGCTTTAAACCCTTGCGTCCACAAAGTATGGAAATGCGCGCACTTGCAACACTGGTTGAACAACGAAGACGAGGGTTGACGAAAAAAATCGTATCACTAACCGCTTGCGCACTGCATTAAAACAGTATTACCCGCAGGTCTTGGACTGGTTTGACCATATCGACACCCCGATTTTTTGTGATTTTATTCGACAATGGCCAACGCTGATACAAGCCAAACGTGCCAGGAAAAACACCCTGTAAACCTTTTTTCACCAGTATAATACGCGTTTTGCCCAGGTTTTGGCAGACCGATTGGATGCCATAAAAACAGCAACGCCCTTGACGATGGATGATGCCATTATCATTCCTTACCGGCTTCGGGTGCAGGTACTGATTGAACAGTTAAGTGTTACCCTGGAGGGGATCAAAAAATTTGACCAAGCTACGGAAAGTATTGCCAGTAAACACCCTGATTTCCCTCTATTCGACGCCTTGCCAGGTGCTGGGCCTTCGCTCGCACCCAGATTGCTTGTTGCGTTTGGTGAAGACAGGTCACGCTTCCAGAACGCAGCAGACTTGCAAAAATACTCGGGTATTGCGCCAGTGACAGAGCGCAGTGGCAAAAAACATTGGGTGCATTGGCGCTGGCAGTGCCCGACGTTTCTGGGGGCAAACGTTCACCGAATGGGCGGCGCAGACGATCAACAAATCGTTCTGGGCGGGCCAATTCTATCGGCAGCAGCGGGCAAAAGGCTGTTCCTATCAAGCCGCAGTGCATGCTTTGGCGTTTAAGTGGATTCGCATCATTTTCCGTTGTTGGCAAACAGGCAAACCTTAAAATGAATCAACCTATCTCAAAGCCCTAGAACATCGAGGCTTCCCGTTGCTAAAACAGGCCTGAAATTCAGTCAAAATATGTTGACGGACTGACTCAGGGAGTGATGCGGACTGTAACGATTCTTTTAGCTTCGGATTTGAAAGATTCAGTGCCTGCCAACTGCGGACACTCGAAATTGGTGATCCCTAAGCATCAAAGTTGTTATCTGGCGTTCAGCTCATTCAGCAAGCTTAAGGCGTTTTCCTGGGTGAAATCGAATACCTTTGCTTTAGGATGGTTTTGAAATTTATCGCATAACTCTAGGCAGGTACGGGCGGCGTGAAGGGCAGCCTTGATTTGGTTTTCTTCCTTGTGTGCCCAAGCGGTTAAACACCAAGTATTGGCCAGTTCATTTTGGATTTCAGCATCGTCTGGAAAGGGATGGGCGATCGCTTCAACAATAGCAATAATCTCAGGCGTAGTTTCTCGTAGTGATTCTGTCCGGTATCGGGCATAAGCCACAGACGGCCAAGCTGCCGCCCGTTCCTGTTGCATCTCAAGGTCATCCGGAAACGGCGCCGCGACCTGGTCCACCAGGCGGGCGATGTCTTCGGTCGCCTCCCTCAACCCTGGTGTTTCGCTGCGGGCATAAACCACAGACCGCCAAACTGCCGCACGTTGCTGTTGCATGAGAAGGTTATCCGGAAACGGCGAAGCGACCTGGTCCACCAGGCGGGCGATGTCTTCGGTCGCCTCCCTCAACCCTGGTGTTTGGCAGCGGGCATAAGCTACATTTTGCCAAGCCCTGGCACTAAGTAGGGCTTTTTGAAATACGCTTAAGTGACTGTCACGGTGGCAAAAGTGTTTGGCAGCCGCATAACAGGCCTCCGCTTCTAATAATTCTGCCTGTTTCCAGACTTGCCAAAGCACAAGGAATTCATTGAATACTATTGGTTGACTATTCGAGATAACGGTTTGCTGTTCAAGAGAGGAAACTAAACGGCTTACTTCGTCCTTGTTAAGATAACGTAGGATTACCCTATTAACCGTAATCTCCCAAAGCAAGTCAAACACGACTTCTTCATCCGGCAATGTGGCTATGCTAGCAATCACAGCTTCCCAAAATGCTTTAAATGCAGCTTCATAAAAAGGATGCAACGGATTTTCTGGTCGTGGCCTCATCAAACGCGGCAACCAGGTTTTAATATAACTTAGGCATTCCCGGATTGCCCTCGGGCTGTCTTCTTGTAGTTTGAGCCAGCGGCTGATGATGTGGTCGTACACGGTAATGGCAACGACGGCACTGGGATGGGGAGATATTTTGCTGATGCGGTTTAAGGTCGCCAGCAGTTCATTTAATTTATCGTCGGAAATTGTCGCCAATAAATTTAATGCCTTGGGTACGCATTCCGGCTTGCCGTATAAACTGGCCTGGGCAAAAGCGGTGAATTGCGCTATTTGATCTTCAAATTTTTGCGGTAATGGAAGGTTTATTACCGTGTCGGCTACAGCCTCAGCCAGCCAACCTTTGCGGTTCAGGGCTTTCAAGGTACCGCCGGGGTTAGCCTGAAAGGCGCAGGCAATCAGGTGTTTACGCTCTTGCCTGTTATCGGCAAAACAATCGGCTTCCACCTTATGAAAGAATACTTCGCCAATACGCCACGGCCGTTTTGGCGGTATTTGGGTGATTGATCCTACATATTCCGGGAAGAGGTATTTCCGTTCTTTATTGTCGAGTTCCAGTCCAAGCTGATTTTTTGCGGTGTCAAAATCAAGGCCATCAGCGACAGTGGCGCAAGCCAGAGCTTTTAACAGCTTATGTTTGGGGATTTTGAGTTTAGTTTCTATGGCTTCCAGGTCACGGTACAACTCTTCCAGGCGCACCTGTGTCAAACGATGGACGACACGGGTGAGGACGGGGCTGCCTGGCGGAATGAGTTTGTCTTCTTCATCGATGGCATTAGCGCTGGTCAGGGCGGATAAGGTTCGTTCAGGGTCGGCGGCAAACCAAAGCACAGCCAAGGCCGTTAATAAGGGATTGCCTTCCACGGCATCAATATAGTGTTGAATGTCCGTGTCAATACCTTGGAACAGGCGAAGGTCACTGCAATCCTGCTTTTGCAGTTGTTTGTTATTATCCGGTAACCAAAAGTAGCCGGATTTTATGACCCGAAAATCTTGTACATTAAATTTAACTTCGCTTAGGGTAAAAAATTCAAACTCGCATTCAGTGAGGATTTCGTGATGCCAGACTTTACCGTCGGTATTGGGAGCCACTGGAGCATCCGCCGGGATGAATTGGTCGATCACCAACAACCGCACTGGCCACCAGTAATGGTTTTGCTGGCTTTGCAGGATTTGAACGGCATTTTTGGTGCCGCTGATACCTGGGTCATCCAGCAACAACAGCGTCGGCATACGTGGCCGCCAACTTGTTAGCGGATTGTTTTCGATTTGATTCAAGAATTCTTTTTTCAGCAAGCCGGCATCCCAAGGAGGGTCGGGGGTCTTTCGCCACCATGCCACCCGATTAAAGCAGCAACGGCACAAATAAAAATTGTTGCGGATAGTGTCTAACCAGGTTATTTCGTCCTGGCTATCACCCAAAAACTCTCGCTGAGCCAATGTCCGGGCCAGTTCCATCGCCAATTGGCTTTTGCCGACCCCGTTAGGGCCAGTCAATAAGGTCCAGGCGAATGGGATGGTTTGATCGTCTTCAAACTTGGGTTCGTCAAAAAGCCAATTCAACGACCACCTGCCCGTGCCGACATCGCGTTTGATCCAATGATGCAAAGCGTCCCAAGCGTTTTTGACTTCGCCTCGCGCGGGCAAATGCCATTGCAATATACCAGTATAACGGGGTATGGGGTTAAGCACGCTACCATCAAATGCTGAAAACAGAACGAAATCGAGTTTACGGCTAAAGTTGAGAAACTTTAAGCCACCATAAACCAGAAAAAACCATATCGCCCAATCTAAAGGTTTCCATGGGACGACAAAGTTTATCTTTGAATCATTCCAAAGGCTGTTTAAATATGTAGCAATCTCCTTTACAACATCAGGCCAGAAATAATTGATTATTTCCAGTACACTGTGGATAGAAATAACAGCAAATGCGGTTATAGCCACTTCCAGCAATAAACGACGAAACCTGACGGCCATGCTGGAATCTTTGTAATATTTCAGCGTGTCTTTTTCGGGCATGGTGGTTTATGGAAAATAAAGTGGGAATATTATGGCACGAGTGAGCAAATTGGGCTTCTTGGAATATGGCTCAACATAAGCTAAGCGGCCAAACTTGTTAGTGGTGAGCCTGTCACCGAGTGCGGCTTGATAATTCGTCCTACGCATATCCGGACGAATGGTTAGTCCTTTTAACTCGATGGAATTGAGAACGAATGCCTTTCGACATTCAGTTAAGTTGAGAGTCCGGTTTGAAGATTTCAAACAACCGTTTGTTCCGTTTTCTCCTTTCCAATTTTGAATTGACACTTGATTTTGACAGTCCGCAATCGTTTCAAAAAGCACGGTCGCAAGAATTTGAAAAAAAGTTTTTATCAGCAAAATGTTTGAAATACTGTTGAGGTGTCATAACTGACATTCCTAATTCAAAACTAACGAAATTTTGAATGCAAAAAATTCGGCAATAAGCCGACAATCTCCTATCTCCAATGTTGACTATCGGAATGGTCAGACCTTACACTCAAAAAATAGTCAAAAAACTCCCACAGTTCTCCCATTACAGTCCGTAAAAATTGTCCGATACTATGCCCATGTTGTGAAGGTAGATTCACGGCGGAATAAATTCAGCTTAATAAACAGGCAGTCGTATTTTTTTATATTTAAAAATCGGGCGAAATCATAAAAATTCTGTGATTTTGGCCTTACAAACCCAATAGAACCAACGAAAAAACGGAGTTGTTGCCATGAAAAAATTACCTGAAGCTGTTTCGACCAAATTCATTGAATTGTATGCCGCCCTAAACCATGCCACGGACGATCTCAAGATTGCTGGCGCAGAAGCCAACCTGAATGGCGATTTTTCGCAAGTGGCAGCCATTAACGATAATTGCCGCAGATTACAGTGCCTAGGGGATGACATCAAGGCGGTATTAAACCGATACGAATCGAACCAAGCCATGAGGTTGGTTGAGAACAACAAACCAAATAAAAATACCAAGAACCGTACCCGGCAATCTGGCGGGCGGCTCAGGGTGATACTGACAAATAAGACCATTGAAAAATCGACCATTGCGGAAACATTTTTTGAAACCTTGAAAATGTTCGGCTTGGAGCGTGTAGCTAAGTTGAATAAAGTGGTCAGTTCAATTCCATTGATCGCAAAAACGCCCAACATTAACGGATATCAAGCGCAACGTCGTTACGGCGATTGGTACGTGACAACCCACGTCAATAAACATAACGCCACAAATCTGTTGGAAGAAATCGGCAGGGAATTGAATATTCCGGTCAAGATCGAAACGGTTGAAAAGGGCTTTTCAAATTATTCCGGTCAATCGGCAAGCACACACTACACAGGAAACAAGCAATAAGTCTTGCGCCGATTGCTAATCAAACACAAACAAACAAAAACACAAAATCAAAGGACGAACGCATGAACAGTACGAACAACTCAAACGGACAAACACAACAAGACAACATTGGCTTTGCTCCATTAGCACCGGAAATTACCGAAAGCCCTACCGCAGTAAAAGCTGCTGCAGAAAATCAAGACTTCGCCTCAACATGGCTAGGAAAGGCGGAAGAATGCGGGATTACGAAAGCCGAAGCCGAATTCTTATTGGCTGAGTGCTACAGTAAAGGTATTGGCGTAGAAAAAAATCCAGAGCAAGCTTTTGCGTGGTATAAAAAATCGGCAGACCAAGGCTATAGGCAATCTAAATTTTTCTTAGCCCGTTATTATAAAATGGGTAGAGGCGTAGCACAAAGCGATGAAATGGCGGATACAGTGCTTGAGGAATATCTTGACTCAGATATGCCTTATGATACTTACTCGAAAGCCATAAGGGATGCTTATATTGCTCTCGGTGATCTTTATGCAGAAGGCATAGAAGTTGAACATAGTGATGATTTCGCTTTTATTTTGTACGAATGGGCTTATATGCTGTGCGATTGGGCAGATGAAGGCGCAACGGAGGACACTAAGGACAAAGCACTTGATCGGCTAGGTGTTAGCTGCCTAGAAGGTCAAACTACTCAATTTGAATACGCGGCTGGTATCGACTACATCCGTTGGGCATCTGAGAATAAACAATCGGCAACCTTCGCTTTGCTAAAACAACGCTCTCTTAAGTTACTTTTTCCTGAACTGGAGGATAAAGAAGAGATTGAACAGTTCCATCAGTACGCGTTTGATTGGTGCAAAAACGAGCTAGAACAGCAGCCTAACACCTTTGAGGCTTTGCTTTGCGCGGGCATCCTCGCGCTTTTCGGAAAAGGATCGGAACGAAACGATGAACTTGCCAAAAAGTATTTTGACGAAATTGAACACTTTGCAGATGAAGAAATTAGTAATCCGCAAAAAGTCAAAGCGGTTTCATCGTTGTTAAACGCGATCTACTTTGAGGCATCCATTCCGCCTCAGCATCTCGATTGGGCTTGCGGTGATTTTGAGAACGGACTATCTATTTTAAGGAATGGTCGCATCTACCAAGACGAACCTTTTTTTCCAGCCTTAATACTCGATTTCTGTATTGAAAATAGCGAGCATGAATTGGCAAAAAAATATCTTAATGACACTTCTAAGGATGCTGAAATTATTTACTGGGGAGATAAGGATGCGGATAAAGCCTCACTATTGAGGACACTAAAAAACGTATACAAGTCATTTTCAGAAAAATCTCATAGAGAGTATGAAGATAAAAAAAGATTAAAACTCAAGCTTCACGAAAAGGACAGAGAACTCGAAGACATGATGTCCATGTTCGCGCACAAGTTCCGCAGCCCTTTGGATGCGATCATCTACAATACCACCCACGACAATCAGGTGAAATTGTATGCCGAAGCCGCACAGACGATGCGGGGTTTACTGGACATCTTCAGCATGATTTCGACCGACGATGATATTCTCAAAACAAAAATCAAACAAGACTCCCAAGGGACAGGAAGGTTGATAACGGTTTTCGGCAAAACCTTGGATACGGTTTTGCTACACTTGCTGTCAAAGTCCGGTACGGAAAAAATCCAGCAGCATTATATGGCTTACGCCAAGGCGCATGGCCAGTGCGATGAGCAGGTAGGTTACAAAACATGGTGCGAAGATTATTTTGATCTGGAACAAAGATTACAAGCCGAATGGGAGCAAAGTTTCGCGCAGCTATTGAATCAATCGGCCACACTGGAACAACGCCTTGTCTGGCTGGAACAGCGCTATTTTAAACTGGAACTCATCGGTTTTGACCGCGCTGACATTCAATTTAAGGAATACGGCGCAACCGAATCCTTTTTAACTATACTGCTCAATGAAATACTGGTGAACGCTTTCAAGTATTATTCATCGGCAAGCAAACAGGCGGTTGTGCTGGAATGGGCGGAACGCGAGGGGTATCAGATGTTGATTTGCCGTAACCCCAGCATCCGGAGTGAGCGCACGACAATAAAAGGTAGCCATAAGGGGCACACTTTTTTATCCGCCTTAGCGCGAAAGACAGGCAGTGCATTTACCAAACCCACGCCGCAAGATGATTTTGTCGTTGAGTTTGGTATTCCTGATGAACTTTTGATCTCAAAATGAAGGTGAACAATGAGTTATTTTCTGTGGATAGAGGATTTTGAAAGCTCTCCCAAAATTACGGCAACTGAAGTGTTTGGTGGTCTTAATATTGATGATCTGCAATTTGCAGATCACAAACAAGAATTAAAGCGGAATTTGAAAGCTCATGGTATTTATATCGAGTTGAGCTTTCAGGATGGCTTAGGGTTTATTCGGCAGAATCTGGGTAACATTGATTACATCATTCTCGATATTGATTTAGCCGCTTATTCCAAGGGCGATGTAATTAATGCTGATGTGTTGGCATTACTGGAAACTTTTCAGGATTACAAAAAACCAGAGGACGAAACGGAAAACGAACAATTACTTAATCGGGAACTTGCAAATCTTAAAACTCTAGCGGGTTTTTATCTTTATACCGAATTAGTGGTGGAACTTGGCTTTCCCAAACAGCACATTTTGTTTTGCTCCAACCATGGTGAAAACACACGAGAAACGCAAAAAGCCTTTAAGTCAGCAAAAATTGCATCGCCTAAGATTTATGAAAAATCAGCACCGGAAGTGCAGAAATGGGTTAAAAATTGTTACGAAAATCCGTATTCACGTTTGAGACGGGGGATTATTGAAGGTTGTCAATTCGCAAAAAATTTGCCCATTGATAGGTTATATTTCAATGAATACACAAAAGGAAACGAATCTGTCCAACCCGAAGACATATACAACTATTTGGAAGTATTAGAAAATTTTCTGCCTTTGCTGGAATCGGCAAATAAAAAAGCTTTATATAAACTGTTCATCAGAACTTTGTCCCATGAATGGGAGGCCGCCAAAAATATTCGGCGTGATGAAAATAAGAAAGATACCGTATTAGCCTGGATTATGCGAAACACACGACACTGGATAACGCATAATTCAAACTTGTTCGGTCAATTGGATGAAAAAATAGTCGCTTATTTGTTTATCGTGAATCTGCGGACAATGTTCAACTCCGACGATGATACGTTGCAAGGTTACGAAATGATATTGCTTAACTTGTTTGCCGATAAAGCTTTGTCAGAATCGGAGTTTAAGGAAAAGTCTATTCCCGTCAGCGATGCCTATCTTGCCCTTAAAAATATTGTGCTCGATGAAAAGAAAAATGATACGAATATACAAGATGCCTTTTACTTCAATGAATTAGCTAATAACCTACAGCTAAGTAAATCATCTCGCAGAAATGACACAGAACTGTTCATGAAGCTGCTTTATCAAATGTTTTGGCTTACTACATCCAATCCTTACGTAGACACCAAAAATAGAAAATTGCTGGAAATCAAGTTTGGGAATTTTAATTACACTGAAAAGCCTTATTTGTTTGAACTGGCAAGGCATATCTACAACCGTAGTTTTCCATAGCGAGAAAAGCAATGAATAGAGCAGAAATAGAACAAGCCGTATTAAAAGAAATACACACGCCCTCCCTGGATAAAGTCGAAGCCACATTGAAGTTTGTTTTGTCTTTAAAAAACCAACCTGTTAAAAGACGGCTTTTAGGATTACTAAAGGGCAAAGTGGAATTTGCGATCAATGACGACTTTAAAATGTCGGACGAAGAATTTCTGCGCTCATGAACAGCTATTTGCTCGATACGCATAGCTTTTTATGGTCGATATGGCAACCGGAAAAACTGGGGCAACAGGCGGTTGCTATTTTGGAAAACACAGACAATAAGGTCTTTGTTAGTATTATTACTTTCTGGGAAATCTCTTTAAAATACGCGCTGGGCAAGTTGACGCTAGGTTGTAAGCCCGAAGATTTGCTCAAACTTGCCGATGATATGGGTTTTATAAAATTAGCATTAACGCCGGAAGAAGCGGTTCTGTTTTACCAATTACCCAGGCTCGCGCATAAAAACCCTTTCGATAGGATGTTGATTTGGTAGGCAGTATTAAACGATTTTATTTTAATTTCTAAAGATGGAAAATGTGATGACTATAGCCAATTCGGATTGAATATAGTTTGGTAAAGCTTATAACTGATAACAAGCGAATGTCGGCTCAGTTAATCCAATCGTTAATTCCCCTGTTGCCCCGTTACGCCGAAGAAGAAGGCGATTTTTATAGCGTTTCGCGTGATGATTTGATTGCGGCGTTATCTAAACAACATCAAATAGAAAATGAGATTGCCACTTATACGGTTGCTTTTGTCGAAAACCTGCTCGATACCTTGGCGGTATTAAATCCCGATTATTTGCTAAAAGGTGAGTGGTGTTTTATCTCATTTCCCGCACAACTCATGGCAACATCAATATTGACGGTATTGGGTGATCGTGAATCACAGTTTTTTGAGCCAAATTTCTGGAACACCCAAAGCATATCCAACAACAAGAAAGATCGTCAACGCGATGTGTTGAGGTTATTCGAAAATGCTCGGTCAGATAATCACCGTAATAAGAACGCACAACCTATTCGTTATATCTATGTCTCCTGGGGAATTATAAAGCTAGATAACAAGATTTTATTTTTTCAACGCGAAGACACTAAGAAACGCTTTGATATAACAGCCGGTGATTATGGTTTGCTAGGCGGCAGGGCAAATCAAACCGATGTCAATATTCCCTATAAAGAGGCTTTGCTGAAAGTGTTGCAATCGCCTGACTCCGCAATTGTCAAAAACGCCTTGCAAGAAACCTTAAAACGGGAGCTTCGAGAAGAAGCAGAATTGGTTTTTGAAGACCATTACACCTTCAAGCCCTGGCGGGGCTTAAGACCGTATCGGCAAATTCAAGGTTCTGCCCCTAACCATGCGCTGACTGAGTATTATTTGGAGATATTCCAGGTTGAATTGACCTTGGAAGGTTATCTTTTCTTGCAGGAAAAAATCAAATTCGACGGGCGTTTGGTTTGGTTTTCTTTGGACGAGATACAAAAAGGCCAGACTGCCGACGGCAAATTTCCTTATATCAAAGCATTGGTTGACCATTTTACAGGGAAGCATGATGAACTGGTTTTGGAACTGAGAAAATTGCCAGACAGCTTTTCAAACAGATATGTGATTGAAAAGAATAAATACGGTATCACTTTGCCTTTGGGTATTCATGAACCCATATTGGCGGGCGTATTGGGCAAGGAAAAGCCCTTGGGCGTTATGTTAACCCAGCGACAATTGGGTTTGCTCCTGGGTTTGGCTGCACACTTACGCGGGTTTAATTTTAAAGGTGTTGAACAGGGTGTTGCTTTTCACCCCTTTGGTTGGGTACAAATAAGCGAGAACCAATCCCTTCAGTCAGAATTGATAAATCTTTCCGGCTTGCTTAAAAGCACCGATATAATCATCGAAAATCAACGGGATACCTTGTTTCGCTTATCGGTTAACCCTGAGTTGATATTTTTTGATGAAAAATTGTTTTCGTTCTCAGTCAGACAAGCCGATCTGGACAGTGTATCAACCAAAATCCCAGTCAGTGTTCGCCGGGCCGAATTTGATACGGCTTTTGGCAAGATCAAGGAGAAATCCGAAGAATTCAAATTGACCCTTGAATTTGCTGCGAATTTGCGATCTCTCGATGAAAACCAGTTTATTGCCGATAATGATGATGCCCAAAAAATTGAAGACAATTACAAAAAAGGGTTGCATAAGGAACCAAAATTTTTGGCATTAGGTTTAAGAGGTTTGGTGCGAAGAGACGCTGGGATGATAAGGTTTGTTGTCAGATATGAAATCAACAAAAATCGCACATGATTTTCTTTCTGTATTCTTTCAATTGACTGACCGCTATGAGTCTGCTCCCACCTTTGAAACTATGATATAACCCATTACACTGATAGTCCGAAATCGTTTCTTTACTGAAGTTTGAAAACAGTCTTAAAACGATGGTGTCAACCAAAACAGCTAATATTTAGCACTGTCTGAACCATACACCATATCCTTATCCTTATCCTTAGCCTGATTACGGATTGCCACATAAAGTTTGGCATCAAGCGAATCTTCTTTGCCGCCATCGGCTACCACTTTCTGACGAAGGTAATCGTTACGCTGCTCAGACAGTTGTTTGATTTCCGATTCAAGCTCACTCCGTTCCTTCTTAGCATTGCCGTCATTAATGCACGGTTGCGTTTTGCAAAGGCGCAATGGCCGATTGATTCCTAAGCAAAGTCGCCAACACGCTGTTTGCGGTTGCCTGTTCTTCGCGGCCCATGTCCCGTGCATTTGCGATCAGCAGTATTATCATGAGGCGCTGCTCTTCGGCCGTCAGCTCAAAAACACCGGTTTCGAGGCACACCCTTTCGCCAGAAAGCAGAATATCGGTTTTATCCTTGTTTGGTTTCATAAGCATTTGTATTTTTCAATAAGTATTGTGGATTCGTCATGACGGCTAACCGGTAGGCATCAATATATCTGAAATGCGCACGAAAATCTTTGTACCGCTAGGGGCCACCGCAAAAAAAAGACGGCGCCAACCATTTGCAGCAGCGTTTGCCGCCCGTGGCAACAACATCAATCACTTGATCAGGAGGTTGGATTTAGTCTGGACAGGCCTGTGCAACGACACGTTTTCTGCGGCTTCCTGCCCTGCATACCAGGCGGCATGGTCAGAACGGTTGAAACCGCCCGTTATTTTAGCCTTACCGAAAGGAAGCACACCATATTCCCTTTCCATATAGGCGGCAATAATGGCATCGTCGGCAGGGTTGGCAAACTGGTGGACTTGCTTTCTAATATTTTCTAACCAAGCCATACAAAACAAATCTCCGCGCTTATTTTTAATGGCCTGGCTGCACCCGGCCAAGGATGCGACATAGCGCCGGCGGTCACCTTTTAATTGCCGCTGCAACACCTCAAAGGTATATCCGGCCAGTTCGGGCTTGATGCCAACCCCAACAAAACGCACCAGCGCTTTTTCAATGCCGTTCCGGCATGACAGGACAGCGCAGCCAAAAAAGTCGCCAACCGTCCTTGCCAAGCCCGACACGTAAAACGGAATTTGTATTGCTGTGGTGCTGGAATCGCGTTCATTGACGGCGCTGATTGTGGCGTCCACCTCTGTCAGACGGTGCTTGAGCATCAAAGCCTTCGCTTGCCTAAGTGCCGCCTCCGCTTCATGGGCATTCCCGGACTGGGCCAAGGCCAGGCACTTGGCTATCTTCTTGGCCGCTTTCTTGGTGGGTTCATCCATGCCAACCCCTTGTCAACTTCCTTCACCGTTTTTCAGGCGTTCAACTTCTTGTTTGTTTTTTTCGATGTCCCTATCCATCGACACTGCCAAATTGTGGACAAACATGCTGAGTACACCGAAAAATACCCCGACAATCAGCACACCCGAACCCAACCATAGTTCGCCACGGACGAACATCAGCCAGCAGCCGTAAACCAGCAAAAGAAAATCGCAAAAGATGGTTGCACGGCCACGCCAAGCTAAATATTTCAGATAAGGCCAACCCGCTTTTTCCACGACCCACAATCCTGCAAACTGATTTTATGTTAGCCGAGCACTTTAGCCCATTGTGCATTGACCCCCAAGCGGCTGGGACATTTTCCAAAACATGGCAGCCCACCCTAAACCCTCAGGGTTCTGGGTTGCCGTCCTGGGTAGGCACCTTCTCAGAAAACGCCTGTTTAACTGCGTCAATCCTAGCCTTGCACACCTTGTAAGCCGCAGTCGCCCTGTCCACCATCGGGATCAAGGCATCGATATCAGGTTCTTGCTGCGTCCTGAGCGTTTCGGCGATTTGTTTTAAGGTATTATAGTTATCTTTA
>NZ_JBEBKJ010000094.1:0-14230 GCF_040079455.1 Methyloglobulus sp.
TGGGTTTTGATGTCGCTCAAACCGCCACCTGTCAGCAAAATGTGAGCAACGGGCTAACATAACCCGTCACGCGGGCAGTTAACAAAAACAGTATGTTATAGGAGAACACCATGAAAAATAGAAATGCTTTTAAAGTGATTAGATTATTTGCATTAGTCGGTTTAGGGCTGCATGTTGGAGAAGCCAGTGCAAAAATCCTTTTTGCCGGAGGGCATTCGAACGTACAAGTGGAGTCCTTATCAACCACTTCAGATACAGGAACGCTGTATTATGACCTCGGCACTGCATCTGGCATCCAAAGTTTGGGTACGTTTACCACCACCGTACCCAACCAATTGGTGCGAGTGATCCTCGACATGAGTTCGAATGGGTGTACATACGGATCCCTTGGCGCCGATTCCACTCATTGCGTGGACACTAGTAGTAGTGGTGGTGGCGGGTCTATCCTTATTGACAACGCTCTGTGTGTCTATGGCGGTCAATGTTTCAGAAGGGTCGCTATCCCTGGTAAGCATTCTATTCGAGTGAGAGGGAGGTATTACTGGAACTGGGTGTTTGATGGTTCAAAGAAATACGCATCAGTAAGTCATTTATCACTCGTGATTGACACTGATTGAATCCCAAGCCAGACGCCCCGTTTGTGGGTTTTGATGTGGATCAAAACGCCACCTCAACAAAACATGAGTGACGGGCTATGTTAGCCCGTCACTCGGGAAGTTGTACAAACAAAAATTTCACCCCAAAGCAAACGCAACGA
Organism: Methyloglobulus sp.; assembly: GCF_040079455.1. GTDB lineage: Bacteria > Pseudomonadota > Gammaproteobacteria > Methylococcales > Methylomonadaceae > Methyloglobulus. The sequence goes on from NZ_JBEBKJ010000094.1 coordinate 758, forward strand.
ATTAAATCTGCTTCCTGAGATCGTATTCTGCTTTGACAAGATATCCCCAATCTGTAATCCCATGTTGCTTCAAATAACAAACCACTCAACGTGTTGGTCGGTCAAGCGTTGCGCCAGAAATTTCTTGCTGCTGAATTTACTTGGTTTCCTGGCGGCTTGCGATTATTCACAAACCCAACGCAGTCATTATATTGAAGAAGGTAAACGTTTTTACAAAAGTGGCGATTATCAAAAAGCCCACAAAGCATTTGATAAAGCCGCTGCCGTCGAGCCGAATAACAGCCAATACCGTTTGCAAATTGCAGAAGTACTCAGCAATCTGGGTGATATACAATCTGCGGTGAAGCATTATCAAGAAATCATTAAGCAAGATGAACAAGCCCTCATTGCACGTATCAAGCTGGGTCAGATTTATCTTCTGGCAGGTAAAATACCGGAAGCTGAAAAAATGGCACAAGAAGCCTTGGCTCTCGAAGCGGACAATAGCGAAGCGAATGTCTTGATGGGTGGCGTTTTATCCGCACAAAACAATACCGATGCGGCTTTTGTCATCGCAGAAAAGCTGCTCAACAAAAAACCGGATGACATTCCTGCAACTTTATTGCTTGCCTCTTTAAACGCCAAAGCGGGCAAGCTGGATAAGGCCGTCAGCTTGCTACAGCATAGTCTCGAAAAAAATCCAAGAGAGGTTGCGCCACGTTTGCTGTTAGCTAACCTTTACCGACAAACGAAACAGGCAGATAAAGCCCGTGAATTACTGTCTGCAATAATCAGTCTGGAGCCCAAACAACTAAACCATCGTCAACGCTTAGCCGTGTTTTATCTTGAGGCCAAGCAATTGGGTGAGGCGGAAGAAGTGTTGCGAACCGCAGTTAAAGACTTGCCTGAAGACGAACAGGCTAAATTACTGTTGGTCGAATTTTTAGCGACCCAACGATCACCTGAGGTGGCAATTGCGGAATTGATCCCGATGGTAGAGCAAAAGCCAGAAGATTACGAGCTGCGCTTTAAATTGGCGGATTTACAGTTTACACAACAAAACAATACTGAGGTTGAAGAAATCCTAATAGACACGATTACGCTTGCTACGCAAAAGCCGCAAGCGATCAAGGCGCGTAACAAACTGGCACAGTTTTATCTGGCGAATAACCGCACTGAAGAGGCGAAAAAGCTATTAGAAACAACGTTGGATGAGCAGCCTGACAATAAGGATGCGTTGATATTAAAAGCAAGGTTGGCGCTTGCCGATAATAACGTTGCTGAAGCAATAGCTGGATTACGCCACCTGCTTGCAGAACAACCCGATAACATCAAAGTCCTTAAGCTGCTTAGTCAAGCGCATGTGTCAAATAATGATCCACTACTGGCATTAGAAAATCTGCAAAAAGTGCTTGAATTAACTCCCAGCGATGAAGCAGCGAGACTTGAGTTAGTCGATCTGTTGTTGAAAGCAGGCAATACGAAACTGGCAGAACAACAACTGAATACCTTATTTAAGCTAAACCCAGAAAGCAAAAATGGTTTGGAGACTTTAACCAAGATATATTTGGCACAAAAACAGTGGAAGCAGGCACGGCAAACGGCCAAAGCGTTACAATCACTGTATGCAAGCGATGCCTCAGGTTATTATTTGGAGGGGTTAAGCTATCAGAAGGAGGGGGAATTTAATAAAAGTATTGAGCCGTTCGTTTTGGCGCTGCATAAGCAACCCCAAGCAATCGAGCCGTTAAGCCAACTGATTGCGGCCTACTTGGCTGTAAGGCAACCTGAAAAAGCCTTGGGTAAACTTAACGAAATCGTCAAAAATCAGCCGAAACATTTTATTGCCTACAATCTGATAGGCAGTATTTATGGTGATAGCAACAAGTTTAACGAGGCCATTGCCGCTTATCAAAAGGCCATAGAAATCAAACCTAGCTGGTCAAAATCATACCGTAATTTAGCGGTAATCAAGCAGTTGCAAAAAAAACCTGAGGAGGCGATTGAGGTTTTAAAAAAAGGCATAAACAACAGCGATAACACCGATTTAGTGAACGATTTGGCGCAGATTTATCATGATCGTAGAGAATACGGTCAAGTGATAGCGTTATATGAAAAAATCCACCAAAAAACACCAGAATCATTACCTGCTATCAATGATTTGGTCAGCTACGTCACTGCTTATGCTGAAGACAATAGCCAACTGGAGCAGGCAGCAAATCTACTGGATCCGCTGCTGCAAAGCAACAATCCTTATTTACTCGATACCGCAGCTTGGTTTATGTATCGCCAAGCCCAATACGAGCAAGCCAAACAAGCCCTGTTAAAAGCGCAGACATTGGGTTTGGCTAGTGCGATTAGCCAATATCACTTGGGCATGACATTTTTTAAGCTAAGCGATAAAACACAAGCGAAACAGTATTTACAAAAAGCCGTTGATAGCAAAACAGATTTTAATGGTTTGAAAGAAGCAAAAGAGCTGTTGAGGAGCATAGTTGTGAAATGAGTAGTCTCGATACGCTAGAATTCTTGGAAAAGTCCAAAAATTTTCAGCACTTCCCCAGTAGCGTCGGTTAAATTGCGATTAATAGATGTTCCCTTAAATCTACTTGGCATTCATGCGCGATATCTGGGCGGCTTAATTACATTGACGGCTATCAGTAAAACAACGTCCTTCCGCCATCTACTGTAAGGATTTGCCCAGTTACGTAATCTGCATCCTTAACCAGATAAAGCACAGCTTTGGCAATATCTTCAGGTGAACCGCTTCGTGCCAGCGGCACACGCTGCAAGATTTTGCTTTTATCGTGTTCCGACAAATCGGTTTCCGGCCAGAGTATCGCGCCAGGTGCAACCGCATTAACCCTGATTGCAGGTGCGAGTTCCTTGGCTAAGATTTTGGTCATAGCCACTAAACCTGCCTTGGCAATACTGTAAACGGGATAACCCAGCAGACCGCGTTCGGCATGAATATCTACAATATTGACGATACAACCTTTACGTTTTACCAAGCTATTAGATAAGGCCTTGGACAGGAAAAAAGGTGCTTTAAGGTTGCTGCCTAGCAAGTTGTCCCATTGGTCTTCGCTCGTACTAGCTAAAGGGGTAGGGTAAAACGATGAGGCATTATTGATTAGCGCATCCACACCGCCCCAACTGGACAAAGCTATTTGGGAGACGGCTTCCAGTTCTTTCATATTTAGCAGGTTACCCTGGACAAGTTTTGCCGAACCCGAACGCTTTTGGTTGAATTCTTCGCAGAGCTGTTCGGCCTCCTGTTTTGATGATCTATAATGCAATAAAACATTGCAGCCTTGGGTGTGCAGTATACGGGCGCAGGCAGCGCCGATCCGTTTGGCAGCGCCGGTAATCAATACATTTTTTTCCATAAATAGCCCTTAAATCATGAAGAAGTTATCTGTGACTGTGCTGGTTTTACTGGTTTGTGCGTGCAATCCACGCCCAGAAACGTTAAGTAAATTACCCAGCGATGCAGTCATTCTTGCTTTTGGTGACAGTTTAACGCATAGAACCTGGGCTTCCACTAAAAACGATTATCCCAGTGTGGCTTGCCGCACTCACTCCTCGGGATGTCATCAATCATACCCAGCGAAATCAGCGCTCATGGCTTGAAAAGGATGCCCGATTTACTGGATGAACATCAACCGCTAAGGTCGCTTTAATTTCAATTAACAGAGATTCCCAATAATGATTCTGTATGCTAGCAGATGCTATCATTCAAACGGTGTGGAATTTTGCATTTGTTAGAAGATTGGTCGCATGGCAAATTTAAGTGTCAGAAAATTAGATGAGGATGTGTTTTCAAGGCTGCGTATGCTTGCATCAGCACATGGAGTTTCAATGGAAGAAGAGGTGCGCCAAATTCTTAAGTAAGCGGTTACCCAGTAAATTAAGTTAGGCGATATGGCATTACAATTGTTTGGTGAAGGACAAGGTGTTGAGTTGGATTTACCTGAATACACTGCGCACGAACCTATGGATTTGTTGCAGTGATTGTTTTGGGCACTATAGATTCGGCCTTGTGAAGTTTGAATTATTTCTGAATTAAAGCCATGCGTATCAATACATTCAATTAGCTTGACTTAAAACTTTAAAAGGCCGGAGCAATAATATCATTTCCGAAGCCATGCGTCCTCAGCTAAGTACCCTGTTTTGGCATGGTTAAACCTTCAACCCAGCTCACATCTGTTTATTACCAGCGTAAGTATTGCTGCGGAGATTGGTTATGGTTTGCGTGTCTTAGCCAATGGGCAACGCCGGAGGATTTTGCAAAACCGTTTCCTGATTACCCATAAGCCTCAGTCATCTTTAAAAGCCTCATTGGCATGGGTGGTGTCCTTACGGCGACATAGGCAAAGCGGGGCAGCATATTGTCCAGTTGGAACCTTCTGTTATGCCGGTAACAAAATTCCGCCAGATAGCGTGGCAGATGTTTTGAGTTGATGGCGTGGTAAGTGCCGTTGATGGCCTTCTTGACATTGCCTGTCAGGGTGTTCACCCAAGTGAACTCTTCTTTGGTGACGTTGTGCGGCTCACCGCCAGTGACGATGCTGATGTGGCTGCACCCAGCGTCTTTTACTGCGGAGAAACAAGCCAAGCCATCCGAAAAACAACCGTACTGCCGGGTTGCAGGTGGTGCTTCGCCCAACGCGCTATTTCTGTCAGGCGGAAGCCTTTGACCACGTTCATGTTCATCGCAATGGGATGGCCTGTCTCAATCAGCGACACCGCCGCGACAAAAGAGGCTTTTTTGGCTGCCCCCCGCCCCAATAGACATCATCCAATTGGATGATGCCGCTTAACGGTTTGCTGTCATCGCGCTCTTTCATGACCTGCATGATCTTGTGTTTCATGCTCCATGCAGTGTTGTACGATAGGCCCAGTTGCCGCTCAAGCGCCAATGCCGACAAGCCCGTCTTGGCTTGGGTGACCAAATGGATTGCCAAGAACCATAGGGTCAGCGGGAGCTTGGTCTGATCAAATATGGTACTGCTAATCAGTGAGGTTTGGTGGTGGCAACCATTATACTGGTAAAGCTTTCTTGCTTTTAAAACATAATAACTGCCAAAACCACAGTCAGGACAACGAAAACCAGACGGCCAACGCCACTTGAACAGCGCCTGTGAGCATTGGCCTTCGGTGCCATAGTTTTGGAACAATTCAACCAAACTGCATCCCGCCTGAAATTGTATTTTATTCTTACACATCTGTCCGCCTCCTGATTCGCTTGTTTATTGGAGCGCCGAGGGCTTTTAAAATTGCGAAGTCTTGTGGGTAATTAGGAAATTATTTATATTCAATAAGTTACGGCTAATTGAGAACAGTCCCTAGGCATATTAGGCTTTAGGGAACCTCTAAAAACTGAAAAAAAATCTTCTCTTTTTGGGAGAAGGTTGGGATGAGCACTTAAAATCAAGTGGTTATTCCCCTCACCCTAGATCAGAGGGAGAGCGTAGCGAGGGTGTCGGGATTTTTAGAGATCCCTTTTAGATTTCAAGTTGAACTTTTTATAATTATTGGCACTCCCAGCAGCCGAGTGCTAAAATTACTGCACAATTTAACTTTTTGGAGTTGCTATGAGTGATGCGATTACATTGCCTGTCAATTTATCGGTAGGTACGTTTGATGCTTATTTGAATGTCGTGAGGCAAATGCCTAAATTGACAGTTGAGCAAGAACGCGAGTTGGCGATTAGATTTAGGGACAATGGTGATTTAGCCGCAGCGCGTGAGCTGGTTATGGCAAACCTGCGCTTCGTCGTCCATGTTGCCAGGGGTTATAGTGGCTATGGTTTGTCCATGCCGGATATTATCCAGGAAGGTAATGTAGGTTTGATGAAAGCGGTCAAACGCTTCGATCCTGAAATGGGTGTACGTTTAGTGTCGTTTGCGGTGCATTGGATCAAGGCGGAAATCCATGAATTCGTCATCAAAAACTGGGGCATCGTCAAAGTTGCTACGACCAAAGCACAGCGTAAGCTGTTCTTTAATCTACGTAAATCCAAACAGGATTTAGGCTGGTTATCAAACGACCAAGCAGAAGCGATTGCCAACGATTTGAATGTTGAAGTCAGTGCGGTTTTCGAAATGGAAAAGCGGCTGGGCAATAGGGATACGTCTTATGATATGCCCGTTGATGAGAAATCTGAAGAAACTTACGTAGAACCAGCCAGTTACTTGTTTGAGCAAAACGACGATCCAGCGGTTATGCTGGAAAATGCCGAATGGCGAGGCCATGAGCAGAAGCTGTTGTCTAAAGCGTTGGATGGGCTGGACGAACGCAGTCTGGATATCGTCTCAAGTCGTTGGCTGGCTGAAGAAAAGGCGACGTTGCATGAACTCGCCGAACGCCATCAAGTGTCTGCGGAAAGAATTAGGCAGTTGGAACAGAATGCGATGAAAAAGCTAAAGGCAGCTGTGGTTTTTGCGGCTTAGCATTTCTTTTCTATTTTTTCAAAGGCTTAGAGTTAAAGCCCTAAGCCTTTTTTTATTATTTTTTGCCTGCTTTACTTGAAGTCAAGCAGGCTCTTGGATAGTCTTTAAGATGGGTTCAATAGCCCTAATATCCCGTGGGCATGTTCTGCTGTTTCATGTCCTAGCGCGGTCAAATATCCACCGTCTTCCAATGTTATCAAGCCTTTGTCATAAAGTCGCCGAGTTGCTTCAATAGTTGCAGGTGCGGCTGTTGTGTGGACTTTAATGCCTTCCAGTGTAGTGGTCAGTTTGTAGCGGACGAGAATATTCAGTTCGTCCAGGTTATCTTGGGTAAATTGCATGGTGCGGCCTCAGGTATATTATGATCGGGGCAGGCTGAAATTAAATCTATCTGCTGCTGGCAATAGTATATTGGATATGTGTTTAGTCGTAGGAGTTTTTGAGAAATAAGCAGATTAATCTATGCCGCTTCTGTTTTGGAATATCACAGCCTGTCATCAAAGAGCAAGGTAATATGCCAGCCATGAATTCCATAAACACCTTTCTATCATGAAGATGGAGCAAAGCATGAGCCCGAAAAGAAAATTGCTGGGATAATGCGCCGATGGAACGTTTTTCGTAACCTTAACCATGAACCATTTAATTACAAAAATTGAGGGCTAAAGCATCCGCTAAGTTGAGTATTATTGATGTGTGGCTTTTTACGATGGTAACCGCACACATTCAACATTAGGCCACCAATCGCCATTGGAATTTGGGCGGACGTTCTATAAGAAAGTATCAGGTTTTAGTTGCCACTTACAATTTTTTCTGCCGTAAGGATTTGTATTCCACACACCCTACAAAAATATTAGAGAGGATTCACATATCGTTTCGCAGGGACGATTTTCCTCTAGGTAAATTGCCTGACGGCTAACTTACCTTTTGGACTTCCGCCTATCGCTAACCATCCGCCTTTCACCCAGCGCAAAATTTCGGGTAAATTGAAACTTAGCAAGCACTAGCGTGGACAGTACAGAAAGTATGAGTACTATAAATACATAGCCCACTTCCCACAAAGGTGAATTCATTTTTTTGTCAATTACATTTAAGAGATCAACAAAAATATAATGAATTGCATATATTCCTAATGTCATTTGACCTATGTTACTTAAAAATGGACTTTTCAAGGCTTGATGATTTGACAGTGCCATCATCGCTACACCTAGCCCCATAAAATAAGTGCCAAAGACATAATTTTGTAAGGGCGTAATATCGTAAACTTTCCAAAGAACATAAAGTTCTGAAAAATGAATGACGCACCCTACGCAAAATATCATAAAACCATAACTCAACCATTTAGTAGTGATGGTAAAACCTGACATGAAATAGCCAGACACAAAAAGTAAAGTGCCAAAAAATGGACCATTGCGAGTATTGAACTCAACAGCTATGCCTAAAGGGGTGTTTGCATAGGACCCTGCAAGAACACCTACTACATATAGTGATACGGATAGAATAATAATGCTTTTAATCCATTGTTTGTAAATGAAAATAGCACTTATTACGACGGAAAATAACAAGCCATTCAGAAACCATAAATGCCCTTTTGAGCCTTGCATAAACAAAAGGATAGGATGTTCAGTTAAATATTTGCTATGCCAGTGTACACCCCAAAAAACAGCTTTAACTACAGCTAGTGGTTCTTTGCCAGTGAATGCTGAATTATAATAGGGCAGATAGATAACACACCAAAATAAGAAAATGGTCATTAATTTTTTCACCAGTTTTACTGTGTTCGGTACGAGCTTGTTTTCAACTCTAGCACCTGCCCCCCAGAAATAACCCGCAACAACAAAGAAAAAAGGCACGGCGAACCGGGCTAACTGGTTAATAAGTATATAAAGATAGAGGTATAAATTATCTTTATTCGTGAAAGCCATCTCAAATGGTGAGGTATGGATTGCAATAACTGCGATAATCGCAAGCAATTTGAATGTATCTACACTTTGGATACGTTGAGCGCGACTCAAAATGCCTCCGAGTTGTTGCCTAAAACATATCATTCTAGTCTACATCCGCATTTATTTAAGGCTTGAACTCTCTAACCAGCAGGTACGCGAGTTTGAGCATTAATATGACAAAGAAAGATTGAGGGGCTTCTGGTCAAGTTCTTCGATAGACTCTCAAGGATAGCGATATGTTTTGATTAAATTAGGTAGTTAGGTGTAAATCTGTTGAGCTCTCAAACCTTAAGCGGAATCTACTTTATTAAGTGGCTCCTCAAATTGTTAATGACCAAAACGCCATAATCCCGTAGAATTCTACTGATTTACGTTTTTTACAACGGGGTGCAGCCGTCAGGTTCCATCCCGTTTTGCACATTTAAGGTGACGTGTTTGGCTAAGTCCGCAGTATTGGTATTAGAAGATGGCACAGTGTTGAATGGGGTAGCCATAGGCGCTGACGGTTATTCTGTGGGGGAAGTCGTGTTTAATACGGCGATGACGGGTTATCAGGAAATTCTCAGCGACCCTTCTTACGCCCAGCAAATTGTGACGTTAACCTATCCGCACATTGGTAATGTCGGGACGACCAGTGAAGATGACGAGTCGGCTAAGGTGTTTGCAAGTGGTTTAGTGATCCGGGATTTGCCTTTGCTGGCGAGTAACTGGCGCAGCGAAAAGACCTTGCAGCAATATTTGCTGGATAATCAGGTGGTTGCTATTGCCGAGATTGATACCCGTAAACTGACACGATTGCTGCGCGATAAAGGCGCACAGCGCGGATGTATTGCGGCGGGTGAAAGCATTGATGTCGAAAAAGCTAAAACAGCTATTGAAGGCTTTCCAGGCTTGAAGGGCATGGATCTGGCTAAAGTGGTCACTACCGATAAGCCTTACGAATGGACGGAAAATATTTGGGATTTGCAGGAAGGTCATACCCAAGGTAAAAATCTGACCAAACATGTGGTTGCTTACGATTTCGGTATCAAACGTAATATATTGAGGTTATTGGTCAATCGAGGTTGCCGAGTGACTGTTGTGCCTGCAACGACCACGGCAGATGTAGTATTGGCAATGAATCCCGATGGCGTTTTTCTGTCCAACGGCCCTGGCGATCCTGAACCCTGCACTTACGCAATTGACGCTATCAAAACTATTTTAACAACCAAGATTCCCGTATTTGGTATCTGTCTAGGGCATCAGTTATTGGCCTTGGCAAGCGGTGCCAAAACCGAGAAGATGAAATTTGGTCATCATGGCGCCAATCATCCGGTTCAGCATAAAGCGACGGGGCGAGTGTTGATTAGCAGCCAAAACCACGGTTTTGCTGTCGATGCAGCCAGTCTTCCGGCAAATGTAGAAGCCACGCATCATTCGTTATTCGACGGCAGTTTACAAGGAATTCGCCGTACCGATTGTCCGGCATTCAGTTTCCAAGGCCATCCTGAAGCCAGCCCTGGGCCGCATGATGTCGAAGGTTTGTTTGATGAATTCATCGAGATGATGAATCGAGCTAACAAACATTAATTTAAGTTAGCTTTATCAAGGCCAGACCGATGATGATTGAGAAAGATGACTGGCGATTGAATTTTGGTAAGGAATCATCATTCTATAGCCAATACAAGTGGTCTCTTAAGAAATGGACAAGAACCCGTCCGCACTGGGATCACGATCATTGCGAATTCTGCGGGGAGAAAATATCGGATATTGATAGCCCAGACATCCAGCACGAGGGGTGGGCGGATGACGAAGAAACCTATTGGGTCTGTAAATCGTGTTTTGAGGATCTCAAGGAAATGTACCAATGGAACTTGAAGTGAGTAAGCCTAACATTACGCTCAAGCCGGACGCGCCTTTTCGTGGCGGTTTTGAAAATTTGTTATTTTCAGCTTCTGTGTCTTCGCTCAACTTCTGTGGAAGGCGTGTCCCTTAGCTTTACGTTATCAGTAAATAAAATGCCAAAAAGAACCGACATAAAATCGATATTGTTATTGGGTGCAGGGCCGATTGTGATCGGGCAGGCGTGCGAGTTTGATTACTCCGGTACGCAAGCCTGTAAAGCTTTGCGTGAAGAAGGCTATCGCGTCATCCTGGTGAATTCCAATCCCGCCACGATCATGACCGATCCCGACATGGCGGATGCTATCTACATTGAGCCAATCGACTGGCAAACTGTAGAAAAAATTATCGAAAAAGAACGCCCCGATGCCATTTTGCCGACGATGGGTGGGCAAACCGCATTGAATTGCGCCTTGGCGCTGGATGAGCACGGTGTGCTGGCAAAATATGGGGTGGAGATGATCGGCGCAACCAAAGAGGCGATCAATAAGGCGGAAGACCGTGAACTGTTCAACCAGGCCATGCGCAAAATTGGCTATGAAGTCGCTAAATCCAAAACTGCCCATTCCATTGAAGAAGCACTTGCGGCACAGTTGGAAGTCGGTTATCCAACCGTTATCCGCCCTTCGTTTACCATGGGGGGCAGTGGTGGCGGTATTGCTTACAATAAGGAAGAGTTTCTCGAAATCTGCGAACGTGGCTTGTATCTGTCGCCGACTAAAGAGTTGTTGATCGAAGAATCCGTGCTCGGCTGGAAAGAATTTGAAATGGAAGTGGTGCGTGATTCTAAGGATAATTGCATCATCGTTTGTTCGATTGAAAACTTCGACCCGATGGGCGTACATACTGGGGATTCGATTACCGTCGCCCCCGCGCAAACGCTGACCGATAAGGAATACCAAATTCTGCGTAATGTTTCTGTTGCGGTGCTGCGAGAGATAGGCGTGGATACTGGTGGCTCCAACGTCCAGGTGGCGATCAACCCGGTAGACGGGCGCATGATAGTTATCGAGATGAATCCCAGGGTGTCGCGTTCTTCGGCGTTGGCCTCTAAAGCGACGGGGTTTCCCATCGCAAAAGTGGCTGCAAAATTGGCTGTCGGTTATACGCTGGATGAGCTGAAAAACGAGATTACCGGCGGTGCGACTCCGGCCTCATTTGAACCGACGATTGATTATGTGGTGACAAAAATACCGCGATTTACCTTTGAAAAATTTCCCCAGGCCGATGACCGTTTAACCACGCAAATGAAGTCCGTTGGCGAAGTCATGGCAATAGGCCGCACTTTTCAGGAATCTTTGCAAAAAGCCTTGCGGGGCTTGGAAATCGGTATTAGTGGGCTGGATGAAATTATCGATTTACAAGCTGAGGACACCCACGACAAAATTCAGCGGGAATTGCGTCATCCAGGGCCTGACCGTCTGTTATATGTTGCTGATGGTTTTCGCAGTGGTATGTCCTTAGAAGATGTCCATAATTCCAGTAAAATCGATCCCTGGTTTCTTGCACAAGTACAGGATTTGGTGATTACCGAACAATCACTGGCGACCAAGACTTTATCTACCTTGAAAGAAGGCGAACTTTACAGGCTAAAACGTAAAGGATTTTCTGATATACGCCTGGCAAAATTGCTGGATACGTCCGAATCTGAAGTCCGCAATGTACGGCACAAGCAAAACATTCGTCCGGTTTATAAGCGGATTGACTCCTGCGCGGCAGAATTTTCTTCTGACACAGCGTATCTGTATTCCACTTATGAAGAAGAATGCGAAGCCAGGGTTACTGATAGAGAAAAAATTATTATTCTGGGTGGTGGCCCAAACCGGATAGGGCAGGGCATCGAATTCGATTATTGCTGTGTGCATGCGGCCTTGGCATTGCGTGAAGATGGTTACGAAACCATCATGATTAACTGCAATCCCGAAACCGTATCCACTGATTTCGATACCTCAGACCGTTTGTATTTTGAGTCATTGACGCTGGAAGATGTGCTGGAAATTGTGCATCTGGAAAAGCCCAAGGGCGTGATTGTGCAATACGGCGGACAAACGCCTTTAAAACTGGCTCGTGCTTTGGAAGCGGCAGGTGTGCCTATCATCGGCACTTCGCCTGATTCGATTGACTTGGCAGAAGACCGTGAGCGATTCCAGAAATTGCTGGAGCGTCTTGGCTTAAAACAACCCCCTAATGCCACGGCCCGTTCGGTTGAACAAGCAATTAATGCGGCGAAAGAACTCGGTTATCCCTTGGTAGTGCGTCCGTCTTATGTCCTGGGCGGTCGGGCGATGGAAATCGTCGTGAATGAAGAAGGCTTGCAGCGTTATATGAAAGAAGCGGTTAGCGTATCGAATGATTCGCCTGTATTGCTGGACCGCTTTCTTGATGATGCTGTAGAAATGGATGTTGATGCGATTTACGACGGCGAGCGTGTCCTGATTGGCGGCTTGATGGAACATATCGAACAAGCGGGTGTCCATTCCGGCGATTCGGCTTGTTCCTTGCCGCCTTATGAATTGGCGCAGGATTTACAAGACCAATTACGGGAGCAAGTCGGCAGGATGGCCGAAGCCTTGGGCGTAAGGGGTTTGATGAATGTCCAGTTCGCCATCCAAGGGCGCGATATTTACGTGCTGGAAGTCAATCCCCGTGCATCGCGTACCGCGCCGTTTGTGTCGAAAGCGACGGGTTATCCGCTGGCAAAAATCGCTGCGCGGGTTATGGTCGGCAAGACCTTGGCGCAACAAGGCATCACCCAAGAACGTATTCCCAACTACTATTCCGTCAAGGAAGCCGTGTTCCCCTTCGTCAAATTTCCTGGCGTTGATCCTCTATTGGGGCCGGAAATGAAATCCACGGGCGAAGTGATGGGTATAGGCAAAACTTTTGGTGAAGCCTTTGCAAAATCGCAACGGGCAACTGGTGTGAACTTGAATGCCGGCGGTAAGGTATTGATTAGTATACGTGATGCCGACAAAGGTAAGGCGCCAGAAGTGGCGCGGATGCTGGTCAGCAAAAACTACCAGATTGTCGCCACAGCAGGCACGGCAAAGTTTCTTCAAGAGCAGGGTATTCCTTGTGAAGTCGTTTATAAGGTTAATCAAGGCCGGCCTGATACCGTTGATATGATTAAAAATGATCAAATACAATTAATCATCAATACGACGGAAGGCAAAAAAGCCATTTCGGATTCGTTCACCATGCGTCGTGAAGCATTA
>NZ_JBEBKJ010000095.1:0-13898 GCF_040079455.1 Methyloglobulus sp.
CATCTTGTTTAAATTCAAGCGTGTGCTTCGGACTTGGCCGTGTCGTTTGTTCTTTCATAGCCACCTCTAATGACTTTATAAATCTGCCTCTAGATGTGTTCCGTTTAATTAAACCCTTTCAGGCCACTATGACACTATGAGACTGGGTTTTTCTAATGGCGTAAAATTTTAAAATTAGAGTGCAAACGGTGTTCGCCACCCGGTTGAATTTGGATAAGATCGAAAGCAATATTTCCCGTTTCAACACAGACAAAATGCTTATAATCCTGATTTGCTAAGTCCGCCATTTTTCTTGACGTTTTTTGCCAAGGATTCCAGACCACACCGGTTTTACAATGTTGTGATGCGATTTCAATTCGGCGTTTAAACACGGGATCAATAACAGTCAATAGATTGTCGACATTCATGTAAATACGGTCAATTTCCTCGGCAATGGTGACTATGCTTGTTTGGGTTTTTTCCTTGCCTTGGTCTAATTTATCAAAATAATCGCATCCTTCTAATCCCAAAACCTGAACTTGGTTGATGTCCCCCACATGGAAGTAGGTATGGAATGCTTGGGTGATCGAAAACGGGTTATCTCCTGTATTATGGGTAACCAGTTCTAAACTTAAGGTTTCACCGATGGTAAATTCAAGTTTTAAGGTAAAGGGTTTTTTCCAGGTTTTTTCCTTTTTTTGGCTTTCTATAAATTGCAGACTTACCTTGGTTTCAGTATCTGTGCTTGTCGTGCTTAATACTTTCCACAGGTGAGTGCGGACAAAGCCGTGGTTAGGCCGCTGTAAGCCTTTAGGGTCAGGCCCAAACCAAGGCCAGCACACGGGAATCCCACCACGGATAGCTTTGCCATCTTCGTAAAATGACTTGCTGCTTAGAAAAAGCATATCGACATTTTCGTCAATGGGCTTAAAAGACAGTATTTGTCCACCATGCAAGGAAATCAATGCGGTAGCACTTTGATTGCGGATGGCAATGAACGGTAGTCCACCGTTTCCAGCTACAAATGTAAGGTGATTTGCAATGCCGTAATCAATGTTAAGTCGATCGATATCCATACGTTTTATTTCAGAATGAGGTAATAAATGATTAAGCAATGATAACGCCAAGTTTAACAGATGGCTATCTGCGAGAAAGTTATCAGAAATCAAAGGCAAATAAACTTAAACTATGGTATGTATATTGCTGATACTTTTCAGATTGCTATTGAAACTGCGTTTTCAAGATCTAAAAATAGCTATTTAAGTGCAAGCTTTTGCTGTTTTGCACCAATATGAAGCAATCCAATTAAACAATAAACTACACGAGGAAATTATGCAGTTAGGAATGGTCGGTCTAGGCAAGATGGGTGCCAATATGGTGAAACGGTTAATGGCTGGAGGTCATAGCTGTGTCGGGTTTGATGTCAACATGGCCAGCGTGGAAAACCTAAAGAATGAAGGCGCGCAAGGTGCGACATCTTTAGAAGAACTTGTCGCCATGCTACAACCTCCCCGTGTTCTTTGGTGCATGGTGCCTGCGGGTGATTTGACCGAAAAAACCGTCATGGCATTGTCTGAGCTTTTGGATAAGGATGACATTATTATTGATGGTGGTAACTCCTTCTACAAAGATGGCGTGCGTCGGGGGAAAACCCTTGCGGCTAAGGGCATTCATTATCTTGATGTCGGCACCAGTGGCGGAGTATGGGGGTTGGAAAGAGGTTATTGCCTAATGATTGGCGGCCCGAAACAGGCCGTTCAACTGTTAGATCCCATTTTCAAAACACTTGCACCGGGCAAAGGTGAAATCCCGTTAACCCCAGGTCGCGACAATTTAGCCGGTACGTCAGAACAAGGTTATTTGCATTGTGGGTCGGTAGGCTCAGGCCATTTTGTCAAAATGATCCATAACGGTATCGAATATGGCATGATGAAGGCCTATGCGGAAGGCTTCGACATTATGCGAAATGCTACTTCCACTAATTTACCTGAAGAACACCGTTACGACCTCGATCTGACAGAAATTGCCGAAGTCTGGCGCAGGGGCAGCGTAATCGAATCCTGGCTGTTGGACTTAACCGCCATTTCCTTGGTTGAAGATCCTGATTTATCGGGCTACACGGGCTATGTAGAAGACTCCGGAGAAGGCCGCTGGACGGTGATGGCTGCTGTTGAAGAGGCGGTTCCCGCACATGTTTTAACGGCAGCGCTGTATTCTCGTTTTCGTTCACGGCATCAGAATACTTTTTCTGACAAGATTATTTCGGCTATGCGTAAGCAATTTGGTGGTCATATTGAAAAGAAATAAGATGCAGACTTATTGGCCTGTACATTGCAAACTTTTCTCTCTTTAGCCTATGAGAGCATATCGCTTTCTTGATGTATCCAAAATGGAGCATGCCTGTGCCTGATACAAAACACGATAACCCACTTACAGCCGGGATTAATATAACGCAGGCACCACAACCGTGTACGTTAGTGATCTTTGGCGGAGGTGGTGATCTTACCCGACGCAAACTGCTGCCTGCTATTTACAATCAAGCACTGGAAGGTGAATTGCCTGCTAATTTTGCGGCACTTGGTTTTGCGATTGAGCAAATGGATGATGGTCAGTATCGAGACTTTGCCCGTAAAGGTATTGAACAGTTTTCCAGGCAACCTTTGGAACCTGATTACTGGTCGGACTTTGAGCGCTGCCTGCATTATTTACAAGGCTCTTTTGATAATCCCGATGCTTATGTGCAACTTGCACAACGGCTAAAAGAGATCGAGTCCAACTTCGGCATTCCTGGCAATCGCGTATTTTATCTGGCGATTCCACCCGCGCTCATCGAAACCTGCGTTTGCCAACTCAAGGCTGCTGGCTTAGTGATGCCGATTGACGAGAACAGCCCCTTTTCACGGATCATCGTAGAAAAACCCATCGGTAGGGATCTTGAGAGCGCCCGTAAGGTCAATGCAACTTTGTCACAAAATTTCCACGAGCAACAGATTTACCGCATCGATCATTATCTGGGCAAGGAAACGGTGCAGAACATCTTGGCGATGCGCTTTGGCAACGCCATCTTTGAGCCATTATGGAACGCCAAGCATATTGATCACGTACAAATCACGGTTGCGGAAGAAGAAGGCGTAGGTACGCGGGCAGGGTATTACGATAGCGCCGGTGCGCTCCGTGACATGATTCAAAATCATATCCTGCAATTGTTGACCCTCATCGCCATGGAACCGCCCTGGATTATGGATGCCGACGTGATACGAGATCATCGGCAAGATATTCTCAATTGTCTCAGACCAATCACCAGTGAAAATTTCGATCAACACGTCGTTCGCGCCCAATATGGACCGGGCTTTCATCATGGTGAAGATGTACCCGGTTACCGCCGGGAAGCAGGTGTTGCTCAAGATTCCATCACCGAAACTTATATTGCGCTCAAGTTGTTTATCGATAACTGGCGGTGGGCCGGTGTGCCTTTTTACATACGTACCGGCAAGCGCATGCCTAAACGAGCCAGTGAAATTGCCATCCAATTTAAAAGTGTGCCGCCGATTTTGTTCAATGCCAACCATGACCAACCTTTAGAGCCCAATGTATTAGCCTTGAGCATTCAACCCAATGAAGGTTTATCGCTACGTATTGCGACTAAATTGCCAGGCACTAAACTCAAAATTTTCCCTGTTAAAATGGATTTCCGCTATGGTTCAACCTTTGGCGAACAATCCCCCGAAGCTTATGAACGCTTGCTCCTGGATGTCATGGCGGGTGATGCCACCCTGTTTATGCGTCGTGATTCTGTCGAATCGTCATGGGCATGGGTAGATAATATTCTTAATGTTTGGGCAAGCAGCAGAACTCGTTGGATTCCTGAATATGCTGCTGGAACTTGGGGTCCGCTTGAGGCAGATCGGTTGATTGAATCCGATAACCGTAAGTGGCGAATGTTATGATCCCAAAAAATGGCACTTCAAATGTAGTGACCCAGCCACCAAAACGAATCAGAATAGCCCAGATTGAATCAGGATTAGCCGCGTTATGGGCGCAGTTTAATCAGGTAAATAGTGGCGGACACGCCGTGGTTATGCGCGCCTGCATGTCCAATCTGATTATCTACTGCGACACCCCCCAAGAAGCGGAAATTATCAGTCAAGAAATTGCTCCTATTGTGGATATTCATCCGGCGAGAATATTGCTGCTAGTAGGAAATGCTAATCCGAGTGCAGGCCCTCTTGAAGCCAGTATTGCTATTTATTACACCGCACTTGACGATGGCTGGCAGGTGTGCGGAGAACGGATAGACGTTATATCGACAACCGTTGGGTCTGATCGTTTACCTTCCGTGGCTAGGTCACAGCTAGTCGGTGATTTACCGACGACCTTATGGTGGGCATCTCAGCGGCCACCACCCACCGGCGGTGAAGTGTTCTTTCAACTGGCTGAATTGGCAAATCAGATTATCTACGATAATGTCGGCTGGCTAAATCCTGCCCAGGGTGTCGCTATCATGACACGCTGGGTTGCCGCAAAGCAAAACACACAAATTGTCCATAACCTTGCCTGGCGACGCTTTGCAGGTTGGCGCAAATTAATTAGCCAAGTACTTGATCCACAGGCGGCACCAAACGCTCTTGAGGATTTGCATACCATCGAAATAGCCCATGGTCCACATGCATTACCGATGACTTGGTTATTGGCGGGTTGGTTAGCCAGTCAACTCAATTGGCAGGCCGTTGATGGAAAACGCCTTTCTGATTCTGAACTGGTATGGCGGTTTAAGAAAAATCATCAGAATATAAAAATACAGGTCAAGCGCTTACCCAAAGGTGATCCATTAATCTACCATTTACTGTTTGACTGGAGTAAGCCGGGACATGCGGGGCGCATTTGTTTTGAACGCTTGGAGAATGAAAGGATTGGCATTGTAGCAGCCATGTCCAGCGTCCCGCCACGTGCATTTAGCGCACACGTACCAGAACGGTCAACCCTAGTTTCCGCACAACTAGCACAACGTAACCGAGATAAAATATTCGAAAATGCCTTAAAGTCTTCGAATGCGATGACGGCTGTTTTTCAGCAGTAGCTTGTACCAATCCCAATAAGTTTTCATTGTTACCTTCTCCAAAGGGAGAGGGCTAGGCTGAGGGGATTTATATGGGATTGGTATAATACCTGCAAGAAGCTAGCTCCTGGGAAAATCGGGTTGTGTGGTCTTGATTTGACAACTGTTTGACAACGGTAACAATAGTTGTGGTGTATCCCTGAGCAACTGAAGCAGATACACGAAACTATCATTAACTAAGACACAAAACTTGTACCTGTCTTTTATCTTATTGATTCAAGCAATCAAACCAGACGATAATCGTTTTATGATACATAGAATTGATAGTCAAAATATCAATGAAGACATCACCCTCCGAAAAGAAGCTGAGTCCGCATTGGTCGAAAGTGAAGAACGGTTTCGCCAAATGGCAGAAATGACCGGCGAATGGTTATGGGAACAAGACCCCAATGGTTACTACAGCTACAGCAGCAATGCCGTCAAACAAATCTTGGGCTTTAGTCGTGAGGAAGTCATCGGTAAACATTACACAGAATTTTTAACCGCCAAAGACCAAGAAACCCAACAGACTTACGCTACCAGTCAACAACCGTTTTATTCATTGGTCAACCATTATCAACATAAAAATGGGCATGAAGTGCTGACTGAATCGACTGGCTTGCCAATTATCAATGCAGAGGGGAAGTTACTGAAATGGCGAGGAGTTGACCGGGATATTACCGCTAGAATGCACTTTCAGAGTGAACTGATAGAGTCTGAAAAACGCACTAGACTGATTATCGAAAGCTCGATGAATGCAATTGTCATCATGGATTCTTACGGTATTATTACCGATTGGAATCCCCGTGCTGAAAAAATGTTTGGTTGGTCTCGGAATGAGGCGATAGGCCAGCGCTTGGATGAATTAATCATCCCTACCCGTTTTCGTAATGCCCATCGCAAGGGCTTACACACATTTTTACAGACTGGCGTTGCTCCAATATTGAACAAACAAACAGAACAAGTGGCCTTACGCCACGACGGCACTGAATTCCCCGTCGAACTCAGTGTTTCGCCATTAAAACTCGGCAACGCTTATATCTTTAGCGGCTTTATCCATGATATTTCCGGTCGTAAAGCGGCGGAACAGCAAATTCGCCAAGCCCACGTCAACCTGGCGATTGCACAGAATGAAATTAAAATCGCCCAACAAATCCAGGCTACTTTATCGCCGTCTTCGGCCATTAAATCGGATGATTTTGAAGTAATCGGTTGTTGCTTGACCGCCAATAAGGCGGGCGGCGACTATTTTGATTATTTTTATCGGAAAGAAACTCAACTGGATATAGTTATTGCCGATGTTTCCGGCCATTCCATTGGCCCCGCCTTGTTTATGGTTGAAACCCGCAGCGCTATAAGGGCGCAGACCAATCTACTGGCGACCCCTTCAGAAACTCTGGGAGTTTTGAACAATTTCCTTTTTGATGATTTAGATAAATCAGACTACTTCATCACCTTGTTTTATTTGCAATACAACATTCATACGCAACGAATAAGATTTGCCAATGCTGGACATCCTCCACCTTTATTACTAAACCAGTTTCAAAAGGAAATTAAGGAGCTGGATGCTGAAGGATTAATATTAGGAATTAGAAAAAATGTCATTTTTGAAGAAAAAACGACGGTGCTAGTAAAGGGTGATTTGATCCTGTTTTATACCGATGGCTTAATCGAAGCTGAAAACGCTAATCAGGAGTTTTTTGGCCTGGAGCGCGTTAAGGCTTTTGTTTTGCAAAACTCCCAGGAATCCCCGCAAACCATCATTGATTCGCTATTTGCAGCGTTACGGCAATTTAGCCAAAGAACCTCTTTCGATGATGATATTACGCTGATGGTTTTTAAATACGGGCGAAGCATACCGTTTCGGAAAATTGATTATTTAACACAGCTAGATATTGCGCCTTTCTAACGCATTAGATATGCGCCTTATGCGGTGAAAATGTAGGTTGTGGGTGGATTGCGAACCCCAACAAATCGTGCCAAAAAATGTTGGGGTTCGTACCTCACCTAACCTTGTATGATGAAATTTAATAAAAACATACAGAAGTAAACAAAGTAAGCTTTAACGATTCAATGGGAGGCCGTCCCAACCTGAGGACTGATAATTAATCAGAGCCTGTGTGTAAGATTGGCTCCCGCCCTATTCACCCATACCGTGGAGTATCCGAGGCCTTGGGCCTGCATACACAAGGATGGCAGGTGCATGTGCTGGGCCTGGAACCGTTGGGTAGTCTACTTTCTATAACACATTATAACAAATCAATATGATCACTATTCAACCCACCAAAACCGAACAAGAACCCAAGCCGGTGCATTTCGCTGGCATTGATGTCGGTGCTGAAGAGCTGGTTTTGGTGATCCGCAAGAACGGCAAACCTTTCGGCCCACAAAAGTTCACCAATACCCCGGTAGACCGAACCCGCTTGGTGAAGAAGCTGGTGAAGCTGCAGGGGGTTATAGTTTGCCTGGAAGCCACGGGTATCTATCATTTTGATTTGGCCATCGCGCTGCATGATGCGGCTGTCTTGCTGATGGTGGTGAACCCAAAGGCCTCGCACAACTTTGCCCGCCGCATCAATGCGCTGACGGGCCAAAAAGCCGCCGCCAAAAACCACCTGCACGCGTTAACTGGCACACAAGAACCCCCTAAAGCCGTGCTGCGTGATGCCAAGCTGGCGATCACCCAACTAGAAAAACGTATCGGCAGCCTGACCGCTGAAGCGGCGGCTTGGATTGAAGAGCATTCTGAACTTAAACGGGTTATGGAACTGTTGGTCGGCATCAAAGGGATCGCTCAAACCAGCACCATTGCGCTAATGGGGGAGCTGTTATTGTTGCCGCCAGACCTTTCGCACCGCGAGTGGGTAAAGTTTGTCGGGCTTGGCCCTAAAGCATTTGACTCCGGGAAAAGCGTCCACAAAAAGACCCGCATCTCCAAGGCGGGCAACCGCCATATCCGCGCCGCCCTGTACATGCCCGCCCTGAGCGCCAAACAGCATGACCCACACATCAAGGCTTATTTCGACCATCTTAATGCAACAAAATTATCGGCTCAAAAAAATGCAAAAGAACTGGAAGCATATATTGTTAAAAATGGCTTACAAAGAGTAACCCTGCCAACACTAATAAAAGAGAATGATTTTTCTGTAGGCCAGATGCAGGATGCAAGACAACTGGTGCGCTGGGTATTTGAAGCTAAAAAAGGAGATGTAAGTGAACCATTTAATATTGGTGAACAATTTGTTGTAGCTAGTGTAGATAAAATACAAAGCGAAGGAACGCAAGACGCAACAACTGCAAGACCAATGGTGGAAGGAGTGATACGCAACGAAAAGAAAGCCGAAACAATAATAAAAAAATTGGGAACCGGTACAACCCTTGAAGCTGCTGCATCTGCCTACGGCAAACAAATTGAGATTGCAGGAGGAGACTCTTCGCTTACTTTTAGCAGCCAGATGATTGCAAATATTGGCGACGAGCCAAAACTAATAGGCGCCAGCTTTAACAAAGAAAACCAGGCAAAAGTATCTGCTCCAATTGCAGGTAACAGCGGCGTTTTTGTAATAATGGCAAATGGCAAGAAACCGTTGCAGGGTGTTTGTGCGGTGATGCGTAAACTGATCCATGCTATCCACGGAATGCTAAAACACGATAAGCCGTTCGACAGTACACGGTTTTATGCAATCCCAATAAACACCAAATAACCAAAATACAACTAAATGGGCTTGACTTTGAACAGAGTACCTACAAAATACCCAACATACGGGATACAGACGGGGCAAGATGCCCAGTCTGGCTGAGAAGAGACAGGTTACAAACCCCGTCGCGCGGAAATATTCCTAACACCATCCGGCACAATCGCTTGATGCCAACCGACTTGATATAAAATCTCTTTGTATTCCTGATAAATCTGTATGGCCTGCTCTTCCAACGGGAAGAATTCAAAAGCATTCAGTGCCGTGGCCTTAATCGTAAGTTCTTCATTGGGATTTTGTAAAACCGGTAAAAGAATATCTCTCACCTCCGCAAAAGCGAACTTGGCTAGAATTAACATTAAAACCGCTTGCTCCCTGATATAGGGGTCGGCATCGTTAATAGCATCGGCGAATGCTTTTAATAGGACACCTTTATTTTTGTCTTGGGAATGCAGTAATAACTTTAAGGCATCAAGCGCGTTTTGTTGTTCGGCAACTTCATCTTGCCGCGATATGTGGGCTGGTGGTTCATCGATAACTAACGGATAAACAGGATTTAACGGAAAATTTGAATTGGCTGCTGTATCCTGCACCAAAATTTTGGCTTCCACATTGGTTGCTGGGTTTAACCATATCCGGCCCATTATCATAGGGCATAAACGAAAGTCTACAGGTTGACCTGCGGGTATTTCCACATCCCAAGTACCTCTATCTTCAAGCCATTCAGGATCAGTCGAATCCAACGCCATATCCGCTTCAGTCCATTTATACATATAGCGTTGTTCAAACACTAGGGCATAATCGCCTTTAGGCAACGCAAAGAAACGGCTTTCACCCATTAACGGTTCAACCACAATGCCTTCGTCTCCTATCACTTTAAAAGGCACTTGAATTGCCCGAATGGTGTCGTTACTTAACTGTACGGGCCCATCAAGATAAACATCAATATGAATAACCGATTCTGACGTAAGCAAGAAGAACACAAACATACCCGGCCAGGCGAAAAAACCTTGCTCCATGTGGATATCTTGAAAATCGCAAGGCCTTTCGCCCTCTACATAATAGGCGGGGTCAAAAACGTACACTGTCCCGTAATCTACGAATGAAAAATAAGAGAGTATTTTCATATCAGCAATTATTTCGTATAGGCATCTTTGTAATATAAAGAGCCTTCTTTATTAGAGTCCATTAAGGCATCCACCAATTCAATTTGGTCGCCATCGTTATATAGCTTTAAGACATTACCTAAAAAGCCGCCAGAACCTCCATTATCTTTTGGATTCATGTACTGAATATGTGCGGTGCCAGCGTTTTCTTTAAATGCCTTGGGCGGATATTCATCCCTCTCAAATCCTGGTTTGATTGGATAAAGCTTTTTATTTGTAGATAAAATACCTCTAGCTATGGATTTTGCCTTTGCCGCTGGCGATTTTGAATCGCGGGTGACAATCCGTTCAGGGTGTTTACGGCCTTTGCTGTCTGGTTTTCCCGCTTACGCCCTTTGTACATGCAGCGTGGATTCTGGCCATCGCTTGTGGTCATAGCACATCAGCCCAAGCGCCAAGTTTAACACTGGGGTAGTTTGGTTTAAACCCAAGTGCCATTTGACGGCTTGAGGATGAACCCGTAAATTGGACACGCTAGCATGTTGAAAAATTTTGCTCGCATTTGCAGGGGCAATATTAACCCCAATAGTAGCCCCCGGATCAAACCAAAAACCGGTATTGACGACTTTAAAATACAGTTGGTTTGTCTTTGCAGCCAATAAATCGGAAGGTTGTAGAGTTAACGGCAGCGATATTCCTGGCCATGCAAGTATTGGGGCATTCGTGCGTATACGTTCACCATTGAACCATATATCAACCGCATCACCGTCATTGTTAAACGGATATCCCCCTCCTGCATCGAATACTTGCAAGGTTATAGCTCGTTTGCGGAAAATATTTTCCGCTAATGAATGTTGTGGCCGTGTTGTAACCGAACGAGCCATTGCGGTTGGGGCGACAATACCGCTTAAGGGTTGCAGTTTTGCCGCATCTTGCTGTTTCTGGCAAACATTGTCATAAACGTTATGCCGAAAGCGCCAGACTTGTAAGCTCAGCTCTAAATCGGGATATTCCTGCATGACGGCGTAATCGTTAAACCAGCCGATTTTTGGATGTGTGTTTTGAAAATTCTGGGCAAAGTCCGTATAGTCAGGGTCTTCACCATTTATTAATGCTATTTCAAAAGCACTGGGCAGGTAAAGATTGCTGAATTTAGTACACGGGGGGGGGGGGCACATTGTCAGACCATGCTTTCATTGGTATTAATGTTAAGGCAAAAAGGAATGTGCATAATTTTAGTATGTTTGTTTGGGTTTCATTAAACATCGGCATTACCTCCATCGTTGAGTGGAACATGAAGTTAACAGTTAGTTGCTATGTTTGTCAACTGATTGTAGCTATTTGTGCAGGGCAATCGCGCTTAAAAGTGCTTGACTTTTATAATCTAATTTTAATCAATCAGTTACAAATTTTATTTTTTCAAACAATGCAGAAAATCACGAAAAGACAAGAAAATACTATTCGTATCATGTTGATTTTAAATGACTAAAATTTAAGCGCGATTGCCCTGTATCTTCCTCGCATTGTCAGATATGACGGCACTGTTCTTACAGGGTCATTTAATTTTTAATCATAACTGTAATGTTTTCGTAAGGGTTTAACAACTTTCCAATGGCTGTTTAGGCCTTCTGGGAAAACCACTAAGTCGCCTGGTAAGATTCGTACTGGTTCGCCACCTTCTGGTGTCACTAGGATTTCGCCTTCTAAAATATAAGCGGTTTCGGTTTCGTCAAAGTCGATGGGGAACTCGGAGACTTCTTTCTCCCATATTGACCAGTTGGCTACGCCTAATTCTTTCAAACGTTCTTCACTGGGGTTATGTTCTATGGTGATTTGTGTCATGGGTTTCCTTAATTAAAGTGATAGGTTAAGTCTGGATTTTAGCATTTTTCAGGCGGTCTTTTGTGCTAATCGAATATATTGGAATCCATAAGGGGATTTTTTTGAGATCCCCTTATGGATATGACGGTATGATTGAAAGAACGCTCCGTTTTAGGCATGGTTTGATTGTTTGGCATGGGCGTGATGGGTTTTTTGCGATGCTCAAGGCTACCCAGCCTTCTACGGCGACAGTGCATAAGTATCTGCCCCTTCTCTCTTGAGGGACGACCGCCAGGGATGGCGGAAGTGCGGGAGTAGGTATGGAATCTACGACGCTAAGGTCGGGATGAGGGGGGTATAAACAGTTGATTTTATTCTCCTCGGCAACCGCTCCATGCGTTGCCCTACCTCCTGCATCCATGCAGTCGTCACCCCAACCAGCAGGAGAGAGGCTTGGTGACTTGGCAACCCATTGTTTTCGTTATATTGAAAAGTTGTGTAGATACTTATGGGCTACAGTGCCAGCATCGGCATCAGCCGCTTTACTTTTGTCGTGGATTATTCAGTTACGGGATCTCAAGATATTTGTTTTTGAGATCTATATAATGTTGACTGGAATAGACCAAAAAGTCTCGTTCACTATCTTTTAACGGCCTGACTAATTTGGCCGGAGAGCCAACGTAAAGATGTCCGCTTTCGAGCGTTTTCCCGGAAGGAACTAATGCGCCAGCACCTAGCATTACGTAATCTTCTATGACGGCATCGTCCATAACGATTGCGCCCATACCGATTAGGCAGTAGTTGCCAATTGTGCAAGCATGGGCAATTACCCTGTGGCCCACGGTAACACCTTTACCGATAGTTAAGGGATAACCCCGATCCGTAAATTTTCCATAATGCGTAACATGCAATACAGAGCCATCTTGGATATTGGTGTCGTCGCCAATAGTGATGCTTTCAACATCGCCTCTAATTACAGTCGTCGGCCAGATAGAGACATTATCACCAATCGTAACATTACCTATAACAATGGCGCTGTCGTCAATGTAAGTCGAGCTGCCAATTCTTGGCACAATATTGTTGAATTTTCGAATACTCATGGGGGATCTCTGACAATAAGTTACGTTATGGATCGACAAGCTGAGTACGCTATAACTTAGTAAGTAGTACAAAAGTAATTTGCGATTATCCTAGCAAGGTTCGACAATTTTTCGAGTTGCCAGAGTACCAGTACCTATGGCTTGATTAAATGAGCCTTTAATAGCGAATATAGGTAGCGTTTGGATTGATGTGTATTGCCAGGTATGGCAGCTTATCGTCTTGGAATTGGAACAAAACTCTCTTGTGCCATTAACGGTGGGTAAGCGGAGAGATTGAGGCCGGTTTGTCTGGCAGAAGTTTAAAACTCTGCCAGACAACAGCAAGTTTATTTACCTACGGCAGCAGCTTCTTTTGCAGCTTCTAACGGTTTGGCAACCGAGTCTTTAGCGCCTTCAACAACGGCTGCTGTACCTTCAACAGCAGCAGTACCAGCACTTTTAGCACCTTCAACAGCTGCTGCGCCGGCATTGGCAGCTCCTTCTACGGCAGCAGCACCAGCATTTGCTGCACCTTCTACTGCTGCAGCGCCAGCATCGGTTGCATTTTCAACGGCAGCAGTCCCAGCAGTTGCGGCACTGTCTACGGCAGCAGCACCTGTGCTTGCTGCTTTTTCAACGGCTGCAGCTCCAGCGGTTGCTGCGCTATCCACGGCTGTAGTGGCAGCATCGGTTGCGTCTTTAACAGCGGCAGTACCGGCATCAGCCGCTTTACTTGTAGTTGATTGTTCAGTAGATGAAGTTTTCGGGGCGTTTCCGGCGTTATCACAGCCTGCCAACAAAGCTATACTGACCATACCTGTAGCAATAATCTCTTTAGTTTTCATGCTTATGTATCCTGATGTTGAGTTATGAAATGGTTACTGCTTGTTACCTGAATATTTCATAGGTAATGTCTAATACTAACACATAGACACGTGTATTTTGCAAAAAAATAAGGCTTGAGAGTACCAAATTAGCCCTATTTTTGCGTGAGATATTTACGTAAATTTAAGGTTAAATTTTAGAGAGTGTTTACGTAAAGATACATATATATTTCCGTTGGTACTCTAGGAAGGTAGTTGAATTAGTCAGGGCTACCCACAGCTTGATGGAAGCATTGACC
>NZ_JBEBKJ010000096.1:0-13231 GCF_040079455.1 Methyloglobulus sp.
TCAATGCTTCCATCAAGCTGTGGGTAGCCCTGACTAATTCAACTACCTTCCTAGAGTACCAACGGAAATATATATGTATCTTTACGTAAACACTCTCGTAAAAGTATTTATGTTTAGTGAAAGAGGTATTCATAAAAAAATCAGTAACTATTAAAAATAATACGACGATTGACTGCTTAAGTAGAAGAGTTAATCGTCGCAATATTTGCTTATTAATGAATATCGTAAAAATATTTGTAGGAATCAAATATCCACCAGCCATCTGCGCGTTTTATTACGGAAGCATGACCTACCCGCACCACTTTGCCGGCACTAGAATACTTAAAAAGTGGAAAACTAATCTTACTTCCGGGTTTTATATTAATCACACTGCCTACTTTAGTTGCACTACCTACTAATGTTACAGGTGAAATGGATTGAACAGATGGGTTATACGTTATCGTTAGTGTATAAACATTATCGTATTTGCCGTCATGGTTTGAATCAATACCAGATTCAGTTAACACGGCATTATAGGGAAGATTGTTGATCATAAGTTTGGGTATTCGCATAGTTCGGATACCCCTACCGACTAATCCATTCCAACCACCTGGGGTAGAGAAGCCTGGTATGTTGCCATAATAGACTTTAACAGCAACTTGATCCATAAGACTTAGCTTGGTGTTGCCATAGTAAGGAATACGACAATAATTCATCACAGAATTGGGATCGTAAGGAGTGAATTTGGTGTTGCCCCAAGTGTGGTAAACGAATTGACCAATATCGCCAGTAAAAATAACTGTTTCCGGATCGTTTCTGTGGCAAAGTTCGCTTGACGGATCATCTGGCCGATTTTGTTCATGTGACAAGCCTAAAACATGACCAAACTCATGGACAACCGAAGATGCAATGCATTGATCAATGCCAACGCCTTTTTCAGCGCATCTTTTCCGCAATGAAAGCGATCTGGTTGGATCGCTCGAAGGAGACACTTTGGTATTCATCGTAAAATTTAAAAGCATTTTTCCTATTTTTGCTTTTCCTTCAATACCAAGCGGGGCACGCGGAGATGCTGCAATATCAATGACAGTTATCCTGATGCCACTAAAAGCTAACGGACATTTTTGCCAGCCTGTAAAACGCACTAAAGACGTTGCTTCCCATGAGTTTTTTAGGGCTGTTCTTGTAATTACTTCATTATGTGAGCCAACAAATGCCCCACTTTCCCAGCATATGGGAATATTCGTCGTAGGCCAAATAACATTGTCTCTAAAATATGCTTTAGCTGTTTTTGTTGGTGCAGAGGATGGTAGATTACTTGTCGCTTCGGCGATAATTGGAACTAAAGAAAGAAAGAAAGAAAAGTCAATTTTAGCTTTAAATACATAAACTTTACTCCATGTTAGTAGTTATTAAGGATGTATTTTCATTACCGATAAAACACAGCGATAACTTTTACGTTAATTCGTTTCGTCTGTCAACTTATCTAAATTGTTAACCGGAGTCAGTAATGCTACCAACAGAGCGCTAACGAATACAACACAACTTACTATTAGGTAAACAAGGTAAGTTAGTCGTCTTTATGCCTGCTAAAAAACATCAGCAAACCCACTACACCAAGGACTAACGCAGGGATAGTGAAATAACTGCCTTGATCTTGTTCCCTCCCAGCCGGACGGGGCATGTTGCCTGTCTCTTGATCACATTTTACTTGAGAAATAAACTATAACCCTATTAATAATTATAGGGTTTGTAGCAAGCATGATTCCAATAGACGAACTAGGGTGGTCACAACAACTCTTTGGCGGAAGCGACCTTGGGGATGCTAGGAGGACGGCGCGGCTAGTTGACGTGGCGGCGAGGATGGCGAAACAGGCAGGCAGTTCGCTGGCGAAGAGCTGTGACGGCGATCAAGCCGCCTTATTGGGAAGCTACCGGCTGATGCGTAACGGGGCGGTCAAGCCGGAGGCGGTTAGGGCAAGCGGTTTCGCGCGTGTTGCAGAACTGGCACAAAGCTCGGAACTGCTTTTGGCGGCCCCCGACACCACCAGCGTCAGTTATCCACATGCGGCGGCTGGGTTGGGTCTGACGGGTGGCAAGCAGACGACTAAACGGAATGGCTTCATGGTGCATTCGGTGCTGTTGCTGGATGCCCAGGGCGAATGCACAGTGGGCCTGATAGCCCAGCGCCATTGGTGTCGTGACCCGGCGAGCTACGGCAAGAACCACACCCGCAAGCAACGCAGCTACCAGGACCGGGAAAGTTACAAATGGGAACAAGCCTCGGTAGCCACGGCTCGATGCCTTGGCTCTGCGGTGCAACGCACGATTTCAGTGTGCGACCGCGAATCGGACATTTATGACTACCTGTGTTACAAGCACCGGAACAAGCAACGCTTTGTCGTCCGCGCCCAGGCCAACGCAGGCTAGTGGACGCCGAATCAAGCTTTTTGACACGCTACAGCGCGATGCCATCGCCCTATGCGGTTATACCGTGCAAATACCGCAACGGGGTGGCCGCAAGGCACGCACCGCGAACGTGTTGTTACGCACGGCAACACTCGATTTCAGGATGCCGGTGGGGTCGTCGGTGTGCGAAGAAAACTTGCGGATCAACGCCGTCCTGGCAGAAGAACTCGATGCGCCAGCTTCATCAGAACCCTTGCATTGGGTGTTGTTGACCACAGAAGTCATCGGCGATGCCCAAGCCGCCTTACAAGTGGTGCGTTATTACGAATTGCGTTGCCGCATTGAAGACTACCACAAGGTGTGGAAAAGTGGCATTGGCGTTGAGCGGCAACGCTTCCAAAGTATCGGGAACCTGGAGCGGATGCTGGCGATCACCGCCTTCCTGGCGGTGCTTCTACTGCAACTGCGGGAGCTGCTGGACAAGTCCGCGGATACGGCTGAAACAACCTGCGGGACGGTGTTGACCGAAGACGAATGGAAAGTCCTGTGGGTTGCGACCGAACGCAATAAGCCTTTACCCAAAACAGTACCGCCTGCACACTGGGCATTTTATGCGCTAGCAAAGTTAGGTGGGTTTACCGACACCAAGCACACTGGGCGGGTTGGTTGGGACACGATTTGGCACGGCTGGTTCCGGTTGCAAGAACGGCTCCAAGGCTACCAACTCAGCAAGTCGGAACTCGCTGAGTTGTGATTAAGAGACAGGTGCTTGAGGGGGGCAACATGGTTCGTCCTTTCGACCGGAAAACAGGGGGTTATTTTAGCATTTACGGTCGATGGGTTGGGGGTTATCTTGATAATTACTTATAAATTTCAATTAGATGAATTGTTTTTCAAGGTCGCCTATGTAACCGCATCTGTTAATTCGGGGAAATCTGAAATCGGGGCAGGGTTAAGCCGAGAACCCCGCTTGCCTGAAAAAAGGCAATATAATCCACCTTAAATGGCCACCATCCGCTTAGGTGTTGCCAAAATAACGCTTTCTGCTGAGTCTCAACTATTGCGACTTTAAATCCTTCGCCGCAACCACAAAACCCAGAAAGATATTTTCTTATAGTAATAGTCTGCATCACTATCACCGAGCTTGTCCAACAACCGGTTCAGATTGTGGCTCGCTGTCGCTCGCACAAGCTAACCTTATTCGTTATGGTTAAAAGAAAACGCCAGCTTGGTGTCGTGTGATTATTTGGAATGGATCTAATGAGTTTCGGCTACTGCTTCCGCCGATCTGTAGATCCATACCTATTTCAATCCGGTCTTTCACCTCTCAAACAAAGCTATCGATTCGACGTGTCCAGTTTGTGGGAACATGTCCATCACACCTGCTTTAACAAGCTTATAACCTAGATCATTAACCAGAATACCGGCATCTCGCGCTAGAGTAGACGGATTGCAGGATACGTAAACAATCTGCTCCGGTTGCCAGTGTTTAAAATGATGCAGCACTTCTGACGCACCCGCCCTGGATGGATCGAGCAAAATTTTGTTGTATTTGCGGTTTGCCCAGGGTTGATCGCTGATGTCTTTGCTTAAATCTGCCGCATAAAATTCAGCGTTTTCAATACCATTATGCCGCGCGTTTTCCCTGGCATGTTTAACCAATGGCAGATCGCCTTCCACACCAACGACTAAGCCAGCATATTTAGCAAGCGGTAAGGTAAAGTTGCCCAGACCGCAGAACAGGTCAAGTACGGTATCGTCCTTAGTCAGATTAAGCGTATCTAGCACCCTGTTGACCATAAGGCGGTTAATTTCATAATTGACCTGGGTAAAAATAGCAGGTCGAAACTTGAATGTTATGCCGTGGTCGGGCAAAGCGTAAGTTGGAATAACTTCCGGCTCGCCATCTAAAGGCACGATGGTATCTGGACCTTTGGATTGCAGACACAGTGTTAAATTATGGGCTTTGCCGAAAGCACGCATCTTTTCCTGATCTTCTGCTGTCGGCGGTTCCAATACGCGGATCGACAACACACATTGCTCATCACCGATAGCGACTTCAATCTGGGGGATAAGTTCGCGGATGCTTAAGCCTTCAATCATCTCGCCCAAAGCAACAAGCCGTGTACCGACGATAGGGTGCATGACGACGCAATTATCCATTTCCGCCAGATAAGGATTTCGTTTTTCGCGGAATCCGACCAACACACGGCTTTTCTTGGCGACGTACTTAACGCCCATGCGCGCTTTGCGGCGATAGCCCCAGTGCGGGCCGATTAAAGGCTCCCATAATTCTGAAATACTAATCTTGCCGATACGTTTAAACTGTTCTTCAAGCAAACCTTGTTTGATTTGGATTTGGGTAGCCGAATCCACATGCTGAAAACTGCACCCTCCGCAAATATCAAAATGCGGACATAAGGGCTCAACTCGGTGTTCGGATGCCGTCAATACTTTAACAACTCGACCTTCGGCATAATCGCGGCGAATTTCTGTGTAAAGGAATTCAACTTCTTCGCCGGGTAAGGCTGCATCAATAAATACCGCCTTGCCGTCCACATGGGTAACACCCCTGCCGTCATGGGTCAGGGAGCTTATCGTTGCCTTTACCGGAATGATCGGTAACGGTTTTTTTCGTGTTCGTGCCATATTTATTTCTGCTTCCAAGCACCAGAGGATTGATACCACCAGCCTGATTGGGCATTGCTGATCCAGTGGGCTGCAAAAGTAGATTTAATTTGCGTAACCCATTCTGGATGTCCATTAGCATTGGCAATTGCTTGATAAAGTGCTTGCCGATCTGCATTTTCTGAGGCGATCAATTTATTGACTTGGTTACGGTCTTTTAGAGGGACACTGGCAGCATCTTTTATCGCTAAAAATCCATCCGCTTTTATGCCGATAGCTCCCGCCGCGTAGAAACTTTGTAATGATGAAAATCGTTTTTCCATTGATGCAGTAAGTTGCCTAATTTCGGGACTATCAATGGATAAATCGGCTTCGGCGGCTTGTGCTGGAGAAATGGCGAAGTTTATGACTTGGTCAATAAGCTTGTAGAAGCTGGTCTGCATATCAGATCGTTCGCTTTTAGGCTCTAGCTCTAGCTTTGGCTGTTGTTTTTGCGGGATATTGCTTTGAATATCCTTGATAATTTCATCGGCAACTTTTTCAGCAGCTGCGGCAGGAAAATAGATGTTAATGGTGACACATGCCGTAAGCATTAACGCGCCAAGCAAAGAAGTTTTTTTCATTACACACTCCAAAGTTTACTAAAAATCTAAAAACACCTTCGTCCTTTAGGGAAAGAGCTAGGGTTAGACGGTTAAATACATTGATTTAAATTCCCCTGACCACGAAAGTCACTTGGAAAACCCCTTTAATTGTACGGAATTCTCTGTGGGAATCTGGAAAAAATCTAGCCCAGTGAAAACAGGATGTTTCTAAGGAATCTAAATTAATTTACAAATTTAGCGAGTTCGAAGCACATCATTAGGGACATGCTTTAATATCAAAGTACCTTATCCTAAATGACGAACTGGATGCTATGGACGATGTGAGTGCAGCAATACAGGAACAATTTGTCGCCCGAACTACACTAGCGCGTTTATTTACGTGTTTATAGATCTAAAGTTCCGGAGCTCATAAAATACAGTAACACATTGATAAATAAATATAATAGTACTCTGAATGAGTATATTACGGTTAGTTGAAGCTCCCTCAAGTAGGGTACTTGATGAGAGTGCCACAAAAATCAGAGAACCACCAGCACTAACTATAGATTTTCTGAATGCAAAGGGAGTTATTAACCGATAATGTCTTCGCCAGCCTCTGGAGAGAAATTGGCATGAAGACCCTGTTATGCCGCGCCTGTTTTAAGCTGGGGTTTACTTATGGAAACCATAAGTAATTGCTTTTTTCAGTATTTTTAGAAATATATGTTATTGAAATATATAGTCATGAAATTTTCACTTCAACCTTGAAACCGCCGTCTATTTGGTGCTTATCAATATCAGCAAAAATGGGCGATACCTTCGCGTGATTGGAAACCTGCTTTAAATAGGTATACTATTCAGCCTTAGGAGAGAATACCTCATCCGTAATTAACCGCAACTTACACAAAATTCAGGACACCTCCGAGAGGGAGGCAACAACCCAAAGAACAGTTGAAGAACTGAGTTGTTGAAATTCCTAACGTCATCCCAATCTACGATTTGCCACTACATACCAAACTTTCCTCAAATGAACAAACAAGAAAAATACCTCACCATGACTGTCCTCATGACACCGGATATGGCGAATTTTTCCGGTCATGTCCACGGTGGTTCGTTGCTTAAATTACTGGATCAAGTCGCTTATGCATGCGCGGCCAAATACTGTAAAAGCTATGTGGTGACGGCGGCGTTAGATCAGGTTTTTTTTATGCAGCAGGTGAATGTTGGCGAGCTGGTATCTTTTTATGCTCATGTTAACTACGTTGGTCGTTCATCCATGGAAATTGGCGTAAAGGTGATAGCCGAGAATTTACGAACCCATGAAAAAAGGCATACCACCTCTTGTTATTTTACGATGGTCGCTTTGGATGAACACGGAAAAACAATAGAAGTCGCGCGGTTGACTTTAGAAACTGAGGCAGAAAAACGGCGTTACGCCGGAGCGGAAATACGCAAAAAATTACGCCAGGAAAGCCTTGAAAAAGTCCGCGCATTGAACATCGATGTAACCGAGGAAGAGTTAAGATAATGAGTGCCGTACAAGAAAATTGTGAACGCTTGCCGTTAAAGGAATTCGCGGAAAAAGCGTACCTGGATTATTCCATGTACGTTATTTTAGATCGCGCCTTGCCGCATATCGCCGATGGCTTGAAGCCGGTGCAACGGAGGATTGTCTATGCGATGTCCGAATTGGGCTTGACCGCACTCGCCAAATACAAGAAATCGGCCCGAACCGTGGGCGATGTGCTGGGTAAATTCCATCCGCACGGCGATTCCGCTTGTTATGAGGCGATGGTGTTGATGGCGCAGGATTTTTCTTACCGCTATCCCTTGATTGACGGGCAGGGCAACTGGGGCTCGCCGGACGACCCTAAATCTTTTGCTGCCATGCGTTATACCGAATCGAGGCTAACCGCTTACGCACAAACTTTATTGAGCGAATTAGGGCAGGGGACGGTTGACTGGTCGGATAATTTCGACGGTACGTTAAAAGAACCTGATATTTTGCCAGCAAGGCTGCCTAATTTGCTGTTAAATGGCACGATGGGCATCGCGGTAGGCATGGCAACCGATATTCCTCCCCACAATTTGGTTGAAGTCGCTGGGGCTTGTATCCATTTATTGGATAAACCCGATACTCCGTTGGAACAACTATTAGAGCACATCAAAGGCCCCGATTACCCCACCGAAGCTGAAATTATCACTTCCGCTGAGGATATACAAAGAATCTATATCACTGGCGGCGGCTCGATAAAAATGCGAGCTATCTACGATCAGGAAGATGGCAATATTATTATCACAGCCTTACCTTACCAAGTGTCAGGTTCAAAGTTGATGGAGCAAATTGCCGCGCAGATGTTGGCAAAAAAGCTACCAATGATTGAAGATTTGCGTGATGAGTCGGATCATGAAAACCAGACCCGTTTGGTCATTATGCCGAAATCGAAACGGATTGATATCGATGAAGTGATGTCGCATTTGTTTGCCACGACTGATCTGGAAAGAAGTTACCGCGTCAACATGAATATGATCGGCCTGGATGGACGACCCAGGGTCAAAAATTTGCGGGAAATATTGGTCGAGTGGCTGGCTTTCCGTACGGAAACCGTCCGCAAACGCTTACAGTTCCGCCTGGATAAGGTGCTGGCACGATTGCATGTGTTAGAAGGCTTGCTGATTGCTTTTCTGAATATCGATGAAGTGATTGCCATTATCCGTTTTGAGGACCATCCCAAAACTGTGATGATGGAACGCTTTGGCATTACCGACATCCAAGCTGAAGCCATTCTGGAATTGAAGTTAAGGCATCTTGCCAAACTGGAAGAAATCAAGATCCGTGGCGAACAAGCGGAGTTGGAGAAAGAAAGAGAAGAACTGGAAAAAATCCTGGCATCCAAGCAGCTATTAAATCGCTTGATAAAATCAGAGATTGAGGAAGATGCAGAAAAATACGGCGACAATCGCCGTTCACCTATCGTCGCACGGGAAGCCTCACAGGCTTTAGACACGACTGCACTCATAAGCAACGAGCCATTAACTGTTGTTTTATCTGAAAAAGGCTGGATTAGGGCGGCAAAAGGCTACGATATTGATGTGGCAACCTTGGGTTATCGATCCGGTGACGGCTTCCTCGACTCCGCAAAATGCCGTTCAACTCAGCCTGTGTACGTGCTAGATTCCACGGGACGGGTGTACAGCACCACCACACATGACTTGCCTTCCGCAAGAAGCCAAGGTGAACCACTAACCGGACGGCTGAATCCAGCCCCCGGTTCATTATTCACTTACTTATTGGCTGGAAATCCTGATGATTGGTATTTATTGGCAAGTAGTGCGGGTTATGGTTTCAGGGTGCAAGTCAAAGAGCTGATCTGCAAAAATAAAGCGGGTAAGTCGCTGATTTCACTGCCGATAGGTGCAAAAGTCGTTAGACCTGCATTGATAGCTAATCAGTCGGATTTGCTGGCAGTTGTTACGTTGCAAGGGAAGTTATTGATTTTCCCTTTGATGGAGTTACCTGAACTGGCAAAAGGGAAGGGCAATAAAATTATCCAAATCCCGACCAAAGATTTAGCGACCGACAAAGATCGTGTGGTTGCAATGGCTGCAATTCCGGTTAACGGGCAATTGGTAGTTGTGGCTGGAAAGCGTCAATTAACACTTAAAGCCATAGATATAGCCCATTACTCCGGCAATCGGGCGAATCGGGGCTTGAATTTGCCTAAAGGATTTCAAAAAGTGGACGGGTTGACGGCTGGTTAAAAAGTTTCGTTCTAATTAAAAGACGTGGCTTTGCATCAAGATTGACTAAATCCAAAATCTTTTGTATAGCCTTGGAAAAGATGCCATTTCGAATCATCACGAATTTTCTAGCTGAGATTTCTTCTAAAAATGTTGCTGAAATCTTACTCCGCACTCAAAATTGAAGTGCAACCGCTGAAAATCTTGGAAACGTAGTGTTAGTGGAGTGAAGATAATATTTTCTTCTTACAATATTTTCTTCTTACTCTTGACACTGGAAAGTAAGAAGCGTTGAGGATGTCAATCACCCCATTAACTGTCATGAGAAGGAGTATTCCATGAAAAAATTCATCAATAACATAGACACAATCCTCAACGAAAGCCTGCAAGGGTTTGCCCTAGCCCATAACGACATTATTGAATTCAACGCAGAACTCCGCTACGTCAAAAGAAAAACACTTAAACAACCGGGCAAAGTTGTATTAATTTCAGGGGGCGGTTCTGGACACGAACCTTTACATACGGGATTTGTGGGCGCAGGTATGTTGGATGCCGCCTGCCCAGGCCAGATATTCACCTCCCCTTCCCCAGATCAAATGTTGGCTGCGGCGCAAGCCGTGCAACAAGGTGGCGGCGTTTTATTCATCGTCAAGAATTATGCCGGTGATGTGATGAATTTTGAAATCGCCTCGGAAATGCTGGAATTTCCAAGTGCTTCTGTGTTGGTTAGCGATGATGTGTCCTTGCCTAAGTCGCACAGCACCGGACGACGCGGAGTTGCGGGAACTTTAATTGTGGAAAAGATGGTCGGTGCAGCGGCTGAAAAAGGCGCAAGTTTGGCTGAATGCAAAGCGTTAGGTGATCGCATCAACCTTGTCACTGCATCAATGGGCGTTGCTTTGACCAGTTGCACCGTCCCTGCCCTAGGTAAGCCAACGTTTGCACTTGACGATAAAGAAATTGAAATCGGCGTAGGTATCCACGGCGAACGCGGCCATGAAACTGTGCCTTTAAAAAGCGCAATGGAAATTGTAGAACAATTGGCTAAGGTTATTGATGAGGAATTACAGCCCAAAGCAGGTCAAGAAGTACTGCTTCATGTCAACGGATTCGGCGGTACGCCGTTAATGGAACTGTATTTGCTTTACGATTTGGCGGCGACATTCTGGCAAAAACGGGGGTTACGCATTACTCGGCACTTAGTCGGTAACTTCACCACATCGCTTGATATGGCAGGGGCTTCGATTACCTTAACCTTGTTAGATGAGGAATTGACAAGCTTGTGGGATGCGCCTGTGCATACTGCGGCATTACGGTGGGGTTGTTGATTTTTCAGATAACACATCAACAATTGCACAAATCATCAACTGGCTGCTTTTCGCGCCCGCATCAATATGCCCTCGTGAACGCTCGCCCAAAAATGAAGCTCGCCCCTTAGTTGCAACCATATCGCGGGTAGCTTCTGCACCTGTTACGGCTGTTAGCTTGACCTGCTCGAATACATCTGGGGTATTTGCATTCTGACTTAGCCGCTCTGCAACCGGAATCAACACATCAAGCATGGTTTTTTCGCCTTTATCCGTCTTCCCACGTTGCTTGAGGGCCTCCACACCTTTTGAAAACGCATCGGCAAAAGTCGTTAATGTTAATGGCTCATCTTGCAAGTTCTTACTCATGGCTAAAAATAGCGTTCCATAAAGCGAGCCAGATGCGCCACCTATGGATGCCATAACCGTCATACCTATTTTCTGCAATGCTGCCTGCCAAGCGAGTTGACTTAATGCCTCGCTTTGTGCGGCTAAAGCCTGGATGCCACGCTGCAAATTCGTGACGTGATCGCCGTCGCCAATAGCTTGATCTAACGAGGTCAATTCTTCGGCATTGTTTTCAATGGTTTTGGCTACAGCCAAGATTAGCTCAGGCAATAAAGCCGTTGTGTTCGACATGAGAGTAACTCCGTTTAAATCCTATTAAACAAACATTGTGGCCCTATCCAGCATACCGTTTGTATTTTTCATGATAAGCTTCACGACGAGCTTTTGTGTTATTCAAGATAACTTGCCGTTCGGTAGTATC
Source organism: Methyloglobulus sp. (assembly GCF_040079455.1). Lineage (GTDB taxonomy): Bacteria > Pseudomonadota > Gammaproteobacteria > Methylococcales > Methylomonadaceae > Methyloglobulus. The sequence goes on from NZ_JBEBKJ010000096.1 coordinate 11,418, forward strand.
GGCATCTGACCAACCCACAATTTCAGGCAATAAGCGGAAACAACCCAAGCAGACATCTTCTTCATTCAGGCAACAATTTCTGATACAGGGTGATGCAACGGGTTGATCTGACATCGTCATTAAATTGATTTAGCGTATCAAAGCAAAAAAGCTAATGGCAACTCGAATCTTTAATTCGGACAGCCTTCGAGCCTGTATATGCTATAACCTTGACTATCTATTTGTTTACGAAGTTCAGGTGGTGCTTCGGCACTGTGGCAAAAAGCGCAATTTTCTTGCGTCACAACCGCATCCGCGTGACCGATACTGGCTAACCATTCCTTGGCATATTGTAAGGCTTTGTCTTGGTTCTGTTCATCAAGAACGACATCAAAGTGCATAATTCTGCCAGTTGCGGCTTTTGCGTAAGTGTCATAAACGTGAGAAAGTGGCATAATTGTCTCCAAAAAAAAAACCATTGCAAAGTAGCGAATCGAAACGCACGGCTTATGTTACCATTATTCCACTGTCAACACACCATCACTGGAGCGCCTTAATTATGGAAAAAACCACTGTTTTCGATGTAATTGAACGCATGTCTGCGTTAATGCGCTCGGAAGAACGCAAGAAATGCACTCAATTTAGTTTGCAATCAGTCCACTTACAGGTTCTAGACTATCTGTCGCGGTGCAATAAATACAGTGACACACCCGCTGCGCTCACCAATTACTTGGGCATGACGCGGGGAACAGTTTCACAAACCTTATTATTGCTAGAAAAAAAAGGTTACCTTAAAAAAACCACCGACACCGGAGACCGACGCGTTATTCATCTTAGCCTATTGCCCGAAGGAAACGCGATGTTGGCACAAGCGAGACCGTCTGAGTTATTCATTCAAGCGGCTAATTTATTAAATAAAGATGAGCTGACGCGTTACGATGAAGCCTTGGTCAATATGCTAAGTGCCTTGCAAAAATCGAACAAATCCCACTCTTTTGGAATTTGTGAAACCTGCCAATTTTTTACTGAATTACCAGATGGGTACTTATGTGGATTAACTAAGGAACAACTGACCGAAGAAGATAGCCGAAAAATATGTCAGGAACATAGCGTTCTATAAACAAATTGTTGCGAACTTATTTCAAGCCGCTCAAAGTTTCGTTAACCTTAACAACCAAACTTTCCACGCCTTTACGGGTTAATTTTTTCTCACCGCCTTTCACTTCAGACAAATAATCGGCAATCAACCTCTGCTGTTTTACATCGACAAAATGCGCCATCAAGTACACAAACAAAAAACTCGGTTTATGTAACCTGCCGACGACCACATAATCTGCATTAAATTTTTGCCCCAGTTGCGCGGCAATATCGTGATGATCGAACAGATAACCAACCCCCGATGTTGCCTGTAGCTGGACATCCATTGGGATCGTCACAATTTCGTAACCTGATTTTTGTAATTCTTCTTCCAACATCGGCTTAACTGAAGCCGTACGCTCTATTTCTTCCGGCACACCAGGCTTAAGCGTGAGATCTTTAAGTTCAAAATCTAGAACCGCTATGCGACTTTGGGCTGTTACATTGCCAGAGGATAGACAAAATAATAGTGCAATTATTAGGGTGTGTAATTGAATCGTTTTAATTGCGTCCATAAAATTATTACTTAATTGTTCCTGATTACTGTTGACCGATCATGGTGTGCATTACGTTACGCTAATGTACAATAAATCATACAACGCGGGGAGTCGCTATTTTTGCGAAAGCTTGTTTTGAGGACATCCTGTCCAAACAAGCGGCAAAAACTTAACGCGACCGCCAATGCCTGCGGCTGCCCC
>NZ_JBEBKJ010000097.1:0-12699 GCF_040079455.1 Methyloglobulus sp.
TTTCAGCCGAATACCGCCCATTAAGGTGAATGCCAATTCAAAAAAATCGGCTTTTGACCAGTCAGCCGGAGTTTCTGCTGTTTGTGCAAAGGTCTCAAGATAATGAAAAATATTAATAAAAATAAATAAAAGATTGTTATAAATGTTAGCAATAGTCTAGCAAATATAATCAGCATTGTCACTGCGACAAATTGTCGCGCCTTAGCTAACCTTCTCAGGCCATAGCTGTCAAGGTTTGAGTGTATTTTTGCAACAAGGTCATGAAAAAAGTTTTGATGGCCATTTGTTCGACACAAGTTGTGTCAGATTTAATTCATTAGGGTTAGTATCGTCCTAATTGAATGCTGATACCTTCTGTTTCGGGGCGTAAGTATCTACACAACTTTTCGACGTAATAAAAACAACGAGTTGAAAAAAACGGACTCCCGATCCTGGGATGCCTACAAGGATCTAGGTAGTAGGGCAACGCAGGAGCAGTTGCCGAGAGGGTTGGGGTGAGAAGATTAAAATCAACTATTTATACCCCCTCATTCCAGCCTTCTCCCCCGAAGGAGAAGGGGCGGAACTTGTGTAGATACCTATGGTTTAGGGGGAAGAGGTTAGCGTTCCCGTGAGTTAATCAATATATCGCTTAACTAAATCCCCATACTCATCAATTCTCCGGTCACGAAGATAAGGCCAGATTTGTCTAACCCTTTCGGTTCTGGCTTTATCGATAGTACAAATTAAAAGCTGCGGATCGGAAGCATTTGCACTTACCAATATATCTCCTTGCGGCCCAGCGATAAAACTATTGCCCCAAAAATTAACGCCAACTTCCGAATCCGGCGCTTTTTCAAAACCGATACGATTACAGGCGACAACTGGAATACCATTCGCAATTGCATGAGAGCGCTGAATGGTAATCCAGGCATCTAACTGACGTTGTTGTTCTTCGCTTGTGTCATTGGGGTCCCAGCCAATAGCGGTAGGGTAAATCAGTATTTCAGCACCTGCCAACGCCATCAACCTTGCCGCTTCAGGAAACCACTGATCCCAGCAGATTAATACGCCAAGTTTGCCGATTGAGGTTTCAATCGGCTTAAAGCCGATGTCCCCCGGTGTAAAATAGTATTTCTCATAAAATCCAGGGTCATCCGGTATGTGCATTTTCTGGTATTTTCCGGCGATGCTGCCGTCCTTATCAAAAACCACCGCCGTGTTATGGTAAAGCCCTGCTGCTCGTTTTTCGAATAACGTCGAGACAATCACAATCCCCAGTTTTCTTGCTAATGCCGATAGAATCTCAGTGCTTGGCCCTGGAATAGTTTGGGCGAGATCAAAATGTTGGTAATCCTCGTTCTGACAGAAATAAGGATCAAGATGCAGCTCAGACAACACCGCCAGATCAGCATTGTTGGCAGCGGCTTCATGAATTTTAGCGACAGACAAATCAAAATTTGTCTGTCTGTCTTGATTACAAAGCTGTTGAATAGCGCATACGGTGATTGTTGTTTTCATATTAGGACTGTCAGGAACGATAACGCAATCATTTTAACGAATTGAAAACATTCAGGACAGGTAATTTAATAGTCAGATATAAAACCAAGCTTATCCACTATCTTTAGTTTGTTTAGCTGAATGGTTTTAGGGATAATGGACTTGTAATTAACTATTTGTACAAAAAGGCATGACAGAACAGATCAGCAGTGGCATTGAACTTATGTTTGCGGGTATGGGTATAGTTTTCGTATTTCTTATCATGCTAGTCGGTGCTATCAACCTTATGTCTGCGATGGTGCAGCGTTATTTTCCTGATGCATCGCCAAAATTCCGAAGTGAGTCCAGCGGCATAGATAAGAGTACGATTGCCGCTATTTCAGCAGCAGTGCATCATTATCGAAGTAAGCATCATTGATGGTTTTATGGTACTAATGACCAGATAAAGACACAAGCAGCAGATTTAAGAGATAACAACAAAAATGGTAACAAAAAGCAAAAAAAAGCCCCTGGCTATCACTGAGGTTGTGTTGCGTGATGCGCACCAGTCTATCCTCGCAACCCGTTTGCGGATTGAGGACATGCTGCCGATTTGCGGCAAACTTGATGAAATTGGCTATTGGTCAATGGAATCCTGGGGCGGCGCGACCTTTGATGCCTGCATCCGGTATCTCGGCGAAGATCCCTGGGAACGTTTGCGCCTGCTTAAAAAAGCCATGCCGAAAACCCGTCAACAGATGCTGTTGCGTGGTCAAAACTTGTTAGGTTATCGGCATTATGCCGATGATGTGGTTGATAAATTTGTCGAACGTAGCGCCATTAACGGCATTGATGTGTTCCGTATTTTCGATGCCATGAACGACATGCGTAACATCCAGCGTGCCGTCAAAGCGGTTTTAAATACCGATGCCCACGCCCAAGGGACGATTTCTTACACTACGAGCCCAGTGCATACGGTGGATGTGTGGGTAGCCCTGGGTAAGCAGATTGAAGATATGGGCGCACATTCCATCTGCATTAAGGATATGGCAGGCTTGCTTAAGCCTTATGATGCGTTTGAGCTGGTCAGCCGTTTGAAAAAAAGCACTAACATCCCTATCCACATGCAATGCCATGCGACCACGGGTTTGAGCGTCCCCAGCATCATCAAAGCCGCCGAAGCGGGTATCGATAATGTCGATACTGCCATTTCCTCGTTGAGCATGACTTACGGGCATAGCCCCACTGAGACCATAGTTGCCAGTTTTGAGGGCACAGACCGTGATACGGGGCTGGATTTGGTCAAATTAGAAGAAATCGCGACTTACTTTCGGGAAGTCCGTAAAAAATACGCGCAATTTGAGGGTAGCCTTAAAGGTGTTGACAGCCGTATCTTGATCGCCCAAGTGCCGGGGGGCATGTTGACTAATATGGAAAGCCAGTTGAAAGAGCAGGGCGCGGCAGACAAATTTGATGAAGTCATCAAGGAAATCCCCCGTGTGCGCGAAGACTTAGGATTTATTCCATTGGTTACACCGACATCGCAAATCGTCGGTACGCAAGCCGTGATTAATGTGATGAACGGCGAGCGTTACAAAACCATCACCAAAGAAACCGCTGGCGTTTTGAAGGGCGAATACGGCGCGACACCTGCGCCGGTCAATAAAGAATTACAAATGCGGGTGTTGAATGGCGCGACCGCCATTACTTGTCGCCCAGCCGATTTGCTCGAATCGGAAATGAACAAACTGGTTGCTGACGTGCTGGAAAAAGCCGAGAAAGAAGGCATAAGGCTGGCTGAATGTGTTGAAGAAGATGCCTTAATCAATGGCATGTTCAGCCAAGTGGGATGGAAATTTCTGCTCAATCGCGGTAATCCGGCGGCTTTTGAGGCGGCGCCAGATCCCAAGGCATTTGTGGCTTCCCTATCAACAGCGTCAGCTAACAAATCGGCTTCGGCGGTTGAAAGCTATTCTGTCAACGTGGATGGACGTAATTTCAAGGTCGCTGTAGGGCCAAGTGGTGCTGACTTAAGTATCAAGCCAGAAGTCAGCGCAGCCTACGCAACACCGGCATCCAGTAGTGGTGAAGTGGTGGTTTCACCTATGGCGGGCACAATTTTGAAGATCCTAGTTGAGGTCGGTGCCAGTGTCGCCAAAGGTGAGGTGGTCGTCATTATGGAAGCCATGAAGATGGAAACTGAAATCCGCACCAAAGTTGCCGGTATTGTCAGTGCTGTCAATGTAAAAGAAGGCGGTACCGTTGCTAGTGGCGATGTGTTGGTTTCTTTGTGACGGATACTGAAGAATTATACTTTTCCAATCAATGTAATTTAGGATAAACGGATTAGTCCCTTCTCCCTTGGGGAGAAGGATAGGATGAGGGGAATATAAAGTAATTTTCCTCATTTAATTACCCTCACCCCAACCCTCTCCCGCGAGGAGAGGGAGTTTTTTATTTAACTTAAGGGCAGTAATGAGTATCCCTAAAGCCCAGCAATAACGGATTCGATTTTAGAAACATAAATGGAAAACCTAATTTCACTGTGGCATAGCACCGGACTTTATAACTTTACCGGCGGTCAGGCGTTTATGATGCTGGTGGGTTTTGTGCTGCTATTTCTTGCCATCAGCAAAGGCTTTGAACCCTTGCTATTGCTGCCGATTGGCTTTGGCGCAATCCTCAGCAATATTCCTGTTGCGGGTATTGCCGAAGAAGGTGGGCTTTTGTATTACCTGTATTTCGGCATAAAAATGGGAATTTTTCCCTTGTTGATCTTTATGGGTGTGGGCGCGATGACCGATTTCGGGCCCATGATTGCCAACCCTAAGACCTTACTTTTAGGCGCAGCCGCACAGTTTGGTATTTTCGCATCCTTGTTAGGTGCATTGGCACTCAACATCATCCCAGGCCTGGAATTCAGCTTAAAAGATGCCGCAGCCATCGGCATTATCGGCGGTGCAGACGGTCCAACGGCGATCTATGTCGCATCAAAACTGGCTCCTGATTTGCTGGGCGCGATTGCCGTGGCTGCGTATTCTTATATGGCATTAGTGCCGCTTATCCAGCCGCCAATTATGCGGGCTTTGACCACAGAAGACGAGCGCAAAATTGAAATGCAGCAACTGCGCGATGTCAGCAAAACCGAAAAAATTGTGTTTCCGTTAATGCTGCTCTTTTTGTCTATCTTATTATTACCTTCTGCAACACCGTTAATTGGCATGTTTGCCTTAGGTAATTTGATGCGGGAAAGCGGCGTGGTGGAACGCTTAAGCAGCACCGCACAAAACGAACTTATCAACATCGTCACCATCTTTTTAGGCTTGTCGGTCGGCTCAAAGCTCAGTGCCGAAGCATTTTTGCAAGTCAAAACCTTAGGGATCTTGGGGTTAGGCGCATGTGCCTTCGCCATCGGCACAGCGGCAGGTGTCATCATGGCGAAAATTATGAACCGATTCAGCAGCACCTTGATTAACCCGTTAATTGGCGCAGCAGGGGTTTCCGCCGTACCGATGGCTGCACGGGTTGCCAACAAGCTCGGACTGGAAAGCAATCCCCATAACTTCCTGCTCATGCACGCAATGGGGCCAAATGTGGCGGGGGTGATTGGTTCTGCGGTGGCTGCTGGGGTTTTGTTGAGTCTTGTAAAGTAGCCGGGTAAGGTGAAGGTGGCTGTCACTTTTTGACCTTATCCATATTCTTACTAAAATTCTCAACATCAATAATAGCGAAGCGGGTTCTGTTAATGCTATCCATCACCGCAGCTATATTGATTCCACTGAATATTGTCGTTGTCTGGCTAAGAGATGGTTTGTCAGAGGTAAACAAGGATGGCTCTTCCTGGGTGCAGGGTTTTCTGCTATCGGTGCAGAATAACCTCCATAACCAGTTTGCTGCCGAAATAAGCCAATAGCAAAAACATAAAGCCCAATAAAGTCCATTTAATAGCGGTTCTTCCCCTCCAGCCGTAGCGGTTGCGCCCTATCAGTAAACCGGAAAATATTAGCCACGCAACAATTGACAAAAAAGTTTTATGCACAAGGTGCTGGGCAAATAAATCTTCCAGAAAAATAAAGCCACTGGCGAGCGCAATGCTCAGGAAAAAAAGCCCCGCACCTATCATTTGAAATAACAATGATTCCATGCTTTGCAGAGGAGGCATGGATTGTATATAGCGTTTTGGAGGATGACTTTTAAGTTGTTGGTTTTGAATAAACAGCAGAATGGCTTGCAGTGCAGCAATATTCAGCAGGCTGAAGGCAATAATTGAAGACAAGATGTGGGTGTTCATTTGCCAGTTATGGATATCAAGGGATCGCCGCTTTTCTGGGAAATATAGATCCAAAGCCAGCATTAGCGCAGTTACGGGGAAGAGAAAGATACCCAGATTTTTGACTGGTTTGCTCAGTATTGCTAACAGCAAAAGTAGAGCAACAATCATTGAAATCAGAGAGGCCGTACTAAAAAAACTAAAATTGAACCCCGCGTTTTGGTAGACAAGAAGAGCTGTGTACGAAACGTGTAAAGCAACTGCACTCCACGCACACGCGAGTGCAGAACGTCTTGATTTGTCCTGGTGTAGTGGTCTTATTATCATCACGGCACTGCTTAAGTAAGCGCAGATTGCGATGGTGGCAAGTAGAGTGGGGTTCATTAATGTGCTTATATCTGCTGTTATCATTTACTGTAATCAGAATCGTATTTTTACTTCAGAGTGTTAGCGGCGTTTGTTACTCTTGCTTGATTCCCATTTTGGTACTCGTTACCTGTTCGAGTTATCCGCCTGATGTAATAGTAACGACGGCTATGTTAATATACCCGATTTATAGTCCTAACGCATTTTTGTCAGGGATGATTCTTCCAAAAAACTTAAGATTACGACATGTTTGATAATTTAACCGACCGATTAACCAGCACCCTTAAAAAGATCAAAGGCCAAGGTCGTCTGACCGAAGATAACATCAAGGATACTTTGCGCGAAGTACGCATGGCTTTGTTGGAGGCCGACGTTGCCCTTCCTGTGGTCACAGATTTTATCGAGCAGGTCAAAGCGGGTGCTTTGGGGCAAGAAGTTCAAACTAGCTTATCGCCAGGGCAAGCGATGGTGAAACTGGTTCAAGCTGAACTGGTCAAAGTGATGGGCAGCGCTAATGAGAAGCTTAATCTCAATGCCGTCCCGCCTGCCGTTATCTTGCTGGCGGGTTTGCAAGGTGCGGGTAAAACCACGACAGTTGCTAAATTAGGGCGTTGGCTAAAGGAAACCCAAAAGAAAAAAGTCGGCGTGGTGAGTGTGGACGTTTATCGTCCTGCGGCTATCAAACAGCTAGAAACGCTGGCAAATGGGCTTTCCCTAGAATTTTTTGACAGCGACATTTCCCAAAATCCGGTCGAAATTGCCCTGCAAGCGATAGACTCAGCCAAACGGAAATTTCTTGATGTTATCATCGTCGATACCGCAGGTCGTTTGCATGTCGATGCTGACATGATGGATGAAATCAAGGCATTACATGCTGCCATCAAGCCGATTGAAACTCTGTTTGTGGTTGATAGCATGACCGGGCAGGATGCGGCAATCACTGCCAAAGCTTTTAATGATGCGTTGCCATTGACGGGCGTTATCCTCACCAAAGCCGATGGTGATGCGCGTGGCGGGGCTGCTTTGTCGATACGCCATATTACCGGCAAACCGATCAAGTTTATAGGTATGGGCGAAAAAACCGATGCCTTGGAGCCGTTCCATCCAGATCGCTTGGCTTCCCGCATTTTAGGCATGGGCGATATGCTCAGTCTGATCGAGGATATGGAGCAAAAGGTCGATAAGGAAAAGGCCGAAAAATTTGCCAAAAAAATCCAAAAAGGTAAAGCGTTTGATTTTACTGACTTCCTTGAGCAATTGCAGCAAATGCAAAGCATGGGTGGTGTGGCTGCTATGCTGGATAAGCTGCCCGGGAGTAACAGTGTCCCCAAAGCCATGAAAGAGCAAGTCAATGACAAAATGCTGGCGCGGCAAGTCGCGGTAATCCAGTCCATGACCAAACAAGAGCGGCGTTTTCCAGAATTGATAAAAGGCAGTAGAAAACAACGCATTGCAGATGGTTGTGGGCAAGAGCTGCATAATGTAAACCTGTTGCTTAAGCAATTCGTGATGATGCAGAAAATGATGAAAAAAATGAAAGGCGGCAATATTGCCAATATGGTACGCGGCATTAAAAACAATGTGCGTGGTATGCGGCGATAGCTCCTTTCAACTAGAAAGCTGAATTTTTTGTGTAGCAAAAACAATTTATTCTTCACTTATTGATAATTTCGCGTAGAATAGGTGGATTGATTTTGGCTGAATATTTTTAAGGAACTTATAAAAAATGGTAACTATTCGTCTTTCCAGAGGTGGTGCGAAGAATCGCCCTTTTTACCATGTTGTTGTCACCGACAGCAGAAGTGGTCGTGATGGTCGTTATATAGAGCGAATTGGGTTTTTTAATCCAGTGGCTCGCGGCAACGAAACCAAGTTATCTTTGGACAGTGAACGCGTGGTTTATTGGAAATCCAAAGGCGCACAGCCGTCTGAACGTGTTGCAAAATTGATAAAAGATGCCCAAAAAGCAGTCGCTTAAGCTAGTTTTTTGAAAACAGGTTGTTCAATCAAGATCTTATTAATGTTGGAAAAATTTCCGGCGTTTTTGGCGTAAAAGGCTGGGTAAAAGTATTTTCTTACACAGAACCCAGAGAAAATATACTTAGCTATAAGCATTGGCTACTTAAAAAAGGTAGTCAGGATAATTCGGTAAAAGTAATAAGCGGTCAGCTTCAAGGCAAAAATGTAGTCGCCCAGATTGAAGGTGTAGCCGACAGGGATCAAGCCCTGCTCCTCATGGGTTGGGAGGTTTACATCACCCATGAACAGTTACCCGCCCTTGCTAAAGGGGAATATTACTGGACAGATTTGATAGGTCTAGACGTTGAAAACCTGGAAGGGGTTCAACTCGGCAAAGTAGAAAGTTTATTTGAAACAGGTGCCAACGACATTCTGCTGGTAAAAGGGGAGCGTGAGCGGGCATTGCCTTTTATTAAAGGACAGACGGTAGTATCCATTGATATTGCCGAACGTAAGATTACTGTCGATTGGGATGCTGATTTTTAGCAACTACCATGCGCTTTGATGTCCTTACCCTGTTTCCAGAAATGGTTATTTCTGCTGCAAGTTATGGAGTAACAGGCAGGGCTCAAGAACGCGAAATAGTTACATTGTCGGTGTGGAATCCTAGGGATTACACGACCGATAAGCATCGGACAGTGGATGACCGACCTTATGGTGGTGGCCCTGGGATGGTGATGAAATACCAGCCTTTGCATGATGCACTAAGCGATGCAAGGCAGGCGGGTTCAGGTTCAACCAAAGTGGTGTATTTAAGTCCACAAGGCAAACCCATTACCCAGGCATTACTGGCTGAAGCATGTGAGTTATCGCAGCTTATACTGGTTGCAGGTCGCTACGAAGGTGTAGATGAACGCTTTGTCGAGTTGGATTGCGATGAAGAGTGGTCAATTGGCGATTACGTTATCAGCGGCGGCGAGTTGGCTGCTTTGGTAATCATTGATGCCATTACGCGGTTATTGCCAGGCGCGTTAGGTGACGAAGAATCCGCCCAGCAAGATTCGCATGTTGATGGTTTGCTGGATTACCCGCATTTTACCCGACCAGAACAGATTGATGGAATGGCCGTGCCGGGCGTGTTGCTAAGTGGCAATCATGCAGATATTGACCGATGGCGAACAAAGCAAGCAGTAGGCAGGACGTGGCAGAAACGTCCCGATTTGCTAAATGGGAAAGCATTAACGGCAGAGCAGGAAAAGCTGCTGAAAGAATTTATAAATCAAGTTGAATTGAATTAAACACAGGTGTGGTAATGAGCAACATAATTGAAGCATTAGAAAAAGAACAGCTAAGACAGATTCCTGATTTTGGCCCTGGCGATACGGTTATTGTGCAGGTTAAAGTCAAAGAAGGTGAGCGTGAGCGGATTCAGGCTTTCGAAGGCGTAGTGATTGCAAAACGTAACCGTGGCTTAAATTCTGCGTTCACCGTGAGAAAAATATCCCACGGTACGGGCGTAGAGCGGGTATTTCAAACGCACAGTCCAATAATCAGCGAGATCGTTGTTAAGCGTCGCGGTGATGTTCGCCGAGCTAAATTGTATTACTTACGTGATCTTACCGGTAGAGCGGCACGTATCAAAGAAAAATTGTAAGTTGATTGTTACAATAATTCTTCCAAAGGCAACGTTAAGTTGCCTTTTTTATGCGTGAAGAAAACTTATGTAGATGTTATTGAAGTGCTAAAAATCACTATAAAGTAAGCATTTATACCAATCCCAATAAGTTGTAGTATGAAGCCCCTCATCCTGACCTTCTCCCTTTGGAGAAGGTGTCAATGAAAACTTATTGGAATTGGTAATATTTGAACAGTATTCTGGTGGATGGTATCATTCTACCGGCATCGATAATTTTCGGTACCGATAACAATTTAACGAAACCAGAGGAATGAGTTATGAAACAGTATGCAGCAGAGTTTTTCGGTACGTTTTGGTTGGTATTAGGTGGTTGTGGCAGCGCCGTGCTTGCGGCGGCATTTCCTGATGTTGGTATTGGTTTGATGGGTGTGTCGTTCGCTTTTGGTTTGACTGTTTTGACGATGGCATACGCTATAGGCCATATTTCTGGTTGCCATTTGAATCCGGCGGTTTCAATCGGGCTTTGGGCAGGTGGTCGTTTTCCCGCAAATAAGCTGTTGTTTTACATCATTGCTCAATGTGTAGGTGCAATTGTTGCGGGTGGGGTTTTATACCTTATAGCGAGCGGTAAGGTGGGCTTCGACGTTACCGCAGGTTTCGCTTCCAATGGTTATGGCGAACATTCACCGGGTGGATATTCCATGACATCCGCTTTGGTAACAGAAGTTGTCATGACCATGATGTTCCTAATCATCATTCTAGGTGCGACTGATGCCCGTGCCCCTCAAGGTTTTGCACCGATTGCAATTGGGCTAGGACTTACCTTGATCCATTTAATCAGCATACCCGTAACCAACACCTCGGTAAATCCAGCAAGAAGTCTGGGCGTGGCACTTTACGTAGGCGACTGGGCGATGGCACAACTTTGGCTATTTTGGGTAGCACCTATTGTTGGAGCTGTGCTGGGAGCGGTTACGTATCGGTTTCTCGCTTCCAACGAAAACGATTAAATCTTAAGGAAACCTTCTAATAATCCCCTCTCCCTCTGGGAGAGGGCTAGGGTGAGGGATATAATTGCTTGATTTTATTACCCTCATTCCGGCCTTCTCCCAGAGGGAGAAGGAGTTTTTTGAATTTTTAGAGATTCCCTTAAGTTATTGATTTCACTCCACCGAGCCGGACACTCGTTTCGGTGGAGTATGATTTTTCATATATACCGGAAAAGACTTATTCTGGTTGGTGTATATCAATTTCAGCAAAATACCGGATTAAAAAATCCACAAACGTCGTTAATTTGGCGGGCATAAATCGTCGTTGCAAGTAAGTGGCATAAATCGCCAAAGTTGGAATGCGGTAATCCTGCAAAATTTCCACCAATTGCCGTTGGGCAAGATAAGTTGCCACAGACAATTCCGGCGCTTGCGTTATGCCCATCCCTAAAGCCGCCGCTTGACATAGCGCCCTGCCATTATTTGAGGCGAAACGCCAAGTAGTTTTGATTTTAACTTCTTCTTTTTCAACCCTATAAATCCAGTAATCTTTGTGTGGCGTATCGGTATTGTAAAGGCAATGGTGAAACTTTAATTCCTCAATCGTTCTGGGTTCGCCGTATTGCCTTATATAAGCCGGAGATGCAAAAGTACACAATCGGGTCTCGGCGATTTTTCTCGCAACCACGCCCAAATCAAGGCTATCAGTTACCAAAATAGATAGATCAATACTACCCTCGCTCAAATTCACCTGGCTATTGTGCAAAGTCATCATGATTTTAACGTCAGGATAGACTTGCTGATAAGCTTCGATAGCGGAAACCATATAAAGCCCACCAAAATCAATTGAAGCGCTGATTTTTAGCGTTCCTTTGACGTTCCGTCCTAACTGGGACGTCGATTCGTCTAGCTCTGAAAAATCATCCAGTAATTGTTTACTGCGGTGATAATAAACTTCCCCTGCTTCCGTCAGGCTGATTTTACGGGTAGTCCGGTTCAGCAAGGCAACCCCCAGGGATTCTTCTAATTGTGCGATGTACTTGCTGATCATCATGGCAGATAAATCCATCTCCCTGGCAACGGCAGCAAAAGTACCCAGCTCAACAATGCGGCAGAGTACCTGCATGTTATTCAATTTATCCATGCTGTAAACTTAAAGTTTATATTTTATAAATTTATTGAGCTATTCAAAACTCTGGTTTATGAGTATACACTTTGCACCGGAGATAGTTAATGCCGTTTGGTTTTTTTCATGTAGCATGAAGGGGTCAAGCGGCTTTTTATTGCCCGACACTAACTAATAATAACGGAGCTAGATATGAGTAAAATTCTTAATGAAGTGTTATCAGCAAACAGGGACTACGTAAATAATTTTGGCGACAAAGGCTCATTGGCCCTCCCGCCGGCTAGACATTTTGCTGTCTTGACTTGCATGGATGCGCGTTTAGATCCTGCAAAATATGCCGGTTTATCAGAAGGTGATGCCCACGTCATTCGTAATGCTGGTGGCCGTGCCAGTGACGATGCTATTCGTTCACTAGTGATTTCCTACAAATTGCTGGGTACCAAAGAGTGGTTTGTCATCCATCACACCAACTGTGGCATGGAATTGTTTACCGATGAAATCATGCGTGACTTGCTGGGCAGCAGCTTAAAGACCGCATCTATTGATGACAAAGGCTGGCACGATTGCTGTGAAGGCCCTGGTTCTGCAGAAGCCAAGTATGTTGATTGGTTAACCATTAAGGAGCAAGAAGCCAGTGTGCTTGAAGACGTAACCCGCATCAGAAATCATCCGCTGGTTCCTTCCGACATCCCGGTTTATGGTTATATCTACGACGTTGCAACAGGTCGATTGGTTGAAGTTCCTGCGGCGACCCAGGCTGGTAGAGCTAGTTAAAAAGATTTCTGATTAGCAAGATAAGATGCTTCAGCTAAAAAGAACTGATCCCCTCTCCCACGGGGAGAGGGCTAGGGTGAGGGGTTCAATAAGGTTTTTTGCTTTTTAGATCCCCTCATCC
>NZ_JBEBKJ010000098.1:0-12374 GCF_040079455.1 Methyloglobulus sp.
CCGCCATAATAGTTTTGAGTCATAGTCGTCCCGGTTCAAAAAACGCGTCACTTAGATCTAGCTTAACTCTCCGTCCAGCAAGCTGGACAACCCCGTCGCCGTCGTTTGACCAAATGAACTCAACAAGTAATCGCTAACTATTTCTAACAGTTCTGTATTCATCCTTATAGTTTACTTTAACTATGGGTGCGTAAGGTGAGTTATTAATATATTGCTCGAGTTCGATCAGATGCTCGCTCTGTCCGCAGCCAGGCCCAGGGGCGCGCAATGGCGGCAGACCCAAAGGTATAACCGCCAAAAGCCGAATCCACCGCTTGTGCAGCAGAAACCCTGTATATTGTGACAACAGTCCGATTACCAGGAGCCGTATTTTCCAGCAAGTCATAGACTATTTGGGAATAGAAATTATCGTTCATATGCCGAAAGACAGCGACGGTACGCAGGTAACTTCCCGATCAAAAGGCAAGGTCGAACGGCCATTCCGTACTGTCAAGGAAGTCCACGAAACCCTTTATCATTTCCACGAACCTAAAAATGAAGCGGAAGCCAACGAATGGTTGTTTAACTACCTGATCCGCTACAACGACAAGGAACATCGGTCTGAACCACACTCAAGGATGGAAGATTGGCAGATTAATATCTCGGCTTCTGGCATCCGTGAGATGTGTTCCTGGGATCGGTTTTGCACTTTTGCCCGTGAACCGGAACGCCGTACAGTCGGGCTGGATGCCCGTGTCGGTGTTGACGGCGAAAGCTATGAAGTCGATCCCGATTTGGCCAAGGAAACTGTCGTGTTGTGGTGGTGGCTGTTTGACAGCGAATTATATGTTGAATTTAGGGACAAACGGTATGGTCCCTATCAGCCAGTTGGTGGGCCAATACCACTAGGGCGATACCGCGCATACAAAAAAACAAGCAACAAAACCGTTATGAAAGAATCTACTTTTTTTGACATGCTGCTAATGGGTGTTAAGTTAATTTTGTAACAATTTGTTGCGTCATTAACAGCCATTTGGAGAACAAATGAACATGCAAATCTATAAAAATACAATCAAAGCAATATCAGCACTAGCCTTTATTTTCAGTGTTGGATTTGCTCAAAACGTATACGCAATCGAGAATGAGGCTGCGTGCAAGGCTCATATACAAGACAAAATCGCTTGGGAAAATAATTCATCCTACAATAGCTCTTCGCATTGGGAAGATAGCACCTTAGAAACATTGTGCAAAGGCACAAACAACCCTAAAGAACCTGGCACTTGTTTTCATGATGTGATGACAGGACATGTAAAATGGGGTAAGAATGATAAATGGGATTGGAAAAATGCTGTCGCCCTGTGTGCAGGAACTGATGATTCAGCCCAAAGAATTAGCTGCTTTAAGGCAAAACTCGACGCTAGCGAAAAGTGGGATGATGCTATTTCTCACTGCAACCCTAAGAAGCTTGAAAACGTAGCTGAATAAATCGTTACAAAGACTTAGCCACTATAAATGGGCTAGATTTTAATTTTATAATATTAAACTTTTTTTCAAATGCCTATTCAACGGGAAGGCGAGTAGGCAGTTGTTAAATTTATTCTGGAAATCAATGGGAGTCATACTCGGTTAATTTTGATCCTCACAATACACGCGAAACTGCCTTACATGTTTTTCAACATTTTCTATGCGAACCTGAAAATTACGACTATGAAACGGATAAGCACACTTTCGAGGCTCTGATTAAACCCTTAACTAGTGGGTTTAAGAAGGGATCGAGTTGTTATTTTCAATCAATACTACAGAATGTACGGCAATACCTTCTTTTCGTCCTTCAAAACCCAATTTTTCGGTGGTGGTTGCTTTTACGTTGATACGGTCGATATCAACTTGTAAATCAGCCGCTATGTTTTCGCAAATGGCGGTTATATATGGTGCCATTTTAGGGGCTTGGGCAACAATGGTAATATCAGTATTACCTAGGCTGTAGCCTTTGTCTTGAACGATACGGTAAACATGGCGGAGCAAAACTCGGCTATCTGCACCTTTGAACTCAGGGTCGGTATCGGGAAAATGTTTGCCAATATCACCCAGTGCCGCCGCACCTAATAACGCGTCACATAAAGCATGAAGCACTACGTCACCGTCTGAGTGCGCTTCCAAACCTTGTTCGTAAGGAATTTTTACGCCACCTAGAATGATGTGGTCACCATCATTAAAACGGTGAACATCGTAACCTTGCCCTACTCTTATCATTGTCGCTCCATGTAAAATTGTGCCAATGCCAAGTCTTCAGGCCGTGTGATTTTGATGTTATCGGGACGGCCCTCGGCGATTTTCGGTGTCAACCCCATTAACTCTAATGCACTGGCTTCATCTGTGACCGCAGAATTGCCCTCGGCTTCTTCCAAGGCTGATTTTAGCAGGCCATAACGAAACATTTGCGGCGTTAAAGCCCGCCATATTTGCCGTCTATCTAGTGTGCCGAGAATATCATAGCCCTGAACGTTTTTCAGGGTGTCGTGGGAAGACAAGGCTAAAATCCCGCCAACGTCGTCATTAACTAATGTATCTATCAGTAAGTGTATATCGGCTGTGGTCAAACACGGTCTGGCGGCATCATGCACCAACACCCAGTCGTCATCGTTAGCCTTATCTCGGATAGACTTCAAACCCGATAACACCGAATCCGCCCTTTCCTTGCCGCCCGGTGCGGTAATGATAAGCTCATGCTTTCCTATATCGAGTTCAGGCCAGTAAGGGTCTTCTGCTGAGATGGCAACGACTACGGCTGAGAACACATTGGCTTGTAATAAGCGAGATAAAGTATGTTCTATCACCGTTTTACCAGCCAATTCAAGATACTGTTTGGGTCGGTCGGCATTCATGCGCTTGCCTACGCCAGCGGCGGGGACGACTGCCCAGAATTTAATTGACCACAAAGATTCGTAGGCTGGGTTAGGTTCGTTCAGCGCCATAAGCCATGCAAAACGGGTGTTTGGGCGAGCCGTAACCCAACAAAAAAAGATTCGGGATGAGGCAAACGTTGGGTTACTACGACGCGCCCAAAAGCTTGTGGTCGTCTAATCGATGCTGCCATGCGCGTCTAACCCAACCTACACATACTTAAAATAACTTTTTCGACGTTGTTTTAGGTTTTTGTGACGCTAAGGCAATTTCAAGTGCGGTTTCAAGGCGCACGACCCGCATGGTCAAGTCTTCAATTCGCATTTGTTGTCCTTTAATGGTATCAGCCATCCGTTCGACCTTATCGTCCATTTTTATGACTGTGGCTAACACATCCCATACTTTCTCCGAAATGCCCATAGCCTTATCCCTTGTAGCCTATGCAGTTTGCTTATTGCACTTTATACCGGCATCCAGTTCTGCCAAACGTTGTTCCGACGCGGCGACGAAAGCCAACGCATCATCAATAGATTTTTCAGTTTTGGCGGTGATTTTGACAACCTGATCCAGCAAGCCTTCCAATAAATCCTGATCTTCCGATGCGGAATAACTTTCCCCCGCACGGCGCAGAAATTCACCCGTCGAAAGCCCCGCCGCTTTGGCTTTGGCGGTCAATTGTTGTTTTTGAAATTTGGTTACGAGAACCGGGATACGTTCAGTTGCAGTTGTCATGGACACTCCTCATGAATATGGTCAGCGCATGGTCATGATAACAGGGGGCAGATTTTTTGCAATTGGATTTTTGGATGTAGAACGGATGCCCGAAGGTTGATCCGTCAAAAACGTACCATGAAATTAATTCGTCGGATTCCAAAACGACCCCGACTTACGGGTTAGAACCTAATAACAGTTTTAGGGTTTTGCCAAAACGCTCTAATTATTTTTTCTGCTTTGTCATTATCTATACTCTGCTCTGTCGGCACAGGATGATAAATTCCTATTTTACTTGCTGGGATTGCATTGTCTAAAGAATCAAAATAATAAAGCCATCTAATATCTCGTTGATGCGGATTATTTGACAAATAATCTGGTGGTAACTCTTCTAACAGTTTGTAAGTTATCGAATTTGCCGCTAACCCCACACCAACGTACCCATGTCCACTAGCATACGCAAAAATCCAAGCCCCTTCACCAATTCTGTCGCGAAGAATTTGCGTCCCTCTGTCACCTAATTCGCCATCAAAACCCGCCACAATAACGTTATTAGTCAAAAGATATTTCCACCAATCACCGAGTTTTTGTCTGTTTTCATGCTTAAGACTAGCAATATCACCGATATTAAAATCATGATTCATAACAATTATCCATGAACAAAAAGCATAAATTTATTTATTTTTTAAAATATTTCCATCAAAGGCACAAGCAGCCCCATGAAAATACGAACAATTTTCTTCTGAAATCTCCCCTACTTTTTTACCTTTTTTTCCATCTTTAAAAGTGACGTTTACCATACAATTTTCTGCGCCTTCTTCTTTTGTATAATTTCCAAATTTGAGTGTATTGCCAATATAATTTCCTACTCCAGCAATAGTTCCTGAACAACCACCTGTCCCCGTAGAAGCGCTTACTGCAACAATACCTTTTTCATTATCAAGCACTATTATTCTCATCGATAAATCACCTTCACCATGACCAGAATAATCCCCTTCAATTTCGTATGTTGCGTTTGCATTAGAAGACAGTAATGCTAAAAACATCAAAAAATATTTAATTTGTTTTACCTAAAAATAATAAGTTGAAAAGATAAAAGGTTTTAAATGCCACATCCAATAAAATTATAATTGAATGAATTAGTAAGTAATCACACAGAGTTTAGACTAATATGAGAAATTGGGAGCAGCCCGTAGTTGGGCTGAATGCAATGAAGCCTAACAAATCGAAGCCCCGAACATTGGGCTTTGCTATGGGTCTGTGACCAAACTACAAATTTACTTCTCCTCAATCACCTGAAAAAACGTCTCATTTTCCTTAATCATCCCCAACTCATCCCGCGCCCGTTCTTCAATTGCTTCTTGGCCCTTCCGTAAGTCTAACACTTCGGCATAAAGCGCATCGTTACGTTCTTTTTTTTCTTTGGTTTTTTCTTTCAGGACATCTAAGCGGGCTTGGTATTCTTTTATTTGGAAGACACTGCCATCCCCCACCCACAGGCGGTATTGCAGGTGGATTATCAGTAACATAATGATGGCAATTAGGATTTTAATATGTTTTTTCTCGCATTAACAAACTGATCGTCTTGCAGACATTAAAAAAATATTAATGTCTGCAAATTAGCAAGCAATAGACAACTATGCCGCATTCCGCATGGAAACGACTGACATCAGTCGTTTCGGTACTTTAAAACCTCTTTCAAGAAAAAAATCTTGCGTATCTTCAAACGGGGCAGCATAAACTGGAACCCCCTTACATTTCTCAATAACATAAGTGAGTAAAGACGAACCAATACCCTTACGTTGAAACTCAGGTCGGACAATTAACTCACCAATAAAAGTAGAAAAAGCGTTGTCAGTAAAGGCACTGACATATCCGACTAATGTGCCGTTCACATCTCTACAATAAGCAATGATTGGATAAGCAGAGATAGACCTTGTTAAAATATTAACATCATAGTCGCTTTCTTTTCCCCACCCAACAGATACCATCAAATCAAGTAGTTCATTTGGATTTATATTTTTGTCAGTGAACAATTCAAAAGCACAATCAACCATAAAATTCTCCTTTGTTTTGCTTGTTAATTAACCAAATAACATCAGCGACTAAAGTGGCCACGAAAATATATGCTTACAACATCTTAAACGCACTACGACCCGCATATTTCGCCGCACTGCCCAACTCTTCTTCAATCTTCATCAAACGGTTGTATTTGGCAACACGGTCTGAACGGCTGAGTGAACCGGTCTTGATTTGGCCAGTACCCGTAGCAACCGCCAAGTCAGCAATCGTAGTATCTTCGGTTTCGCCGGAGCGGTGCGACATGACGGCGGTATAACCCGCTTTATGCGCCATATCAACGGCTGCGAAGGTTTCTGTTAACGTACCGATTTGGTTGACTTTAATTAGGATGGAATTGGCGATATTTCTTTCGATGCCTTTCTTTAATATCGCCGGATTGGTTACGAATAAATCGTCACCGACTAATTGGATGCGGTTGCCGAGTTTTTCGGTCATTAATTTCCAGCCGTCCCAATCGTTTTCGTCGAAGCCGTCTTCAATGCTGATGATGGGGTATTTGTTGACCCAATCCACAAAGAAATCCGCCATTTGCGCTGACGAGTAGGTTTTGCTTTCTGAGGCCAGATCGTAAATGCCGTCGTGATAATATTCGGAAGCCGCCGCATCCAGGCCTAAATAAATATCTTTGCCGGGTTTGTAACCAGCTTGTTCAATTGCTTGCAGGATGACGCTGATGGCTTCTTCGTTAGATGATAAGTTTGGCGCAAAGCCGCCTTCATCACCGACTGTGGTTGCCAAGCCTTTTGATTTCAGGACTTTCGCCAAGTTATGGAATACTTCCGCACCGTAACGGATGGCTTCGCGGAAGTTAGGTGCGCCAACAGGCAAGATCATGAATTCTTGCAGGTCAACACTATTATCGGCATGTGAGCCGCCGTTGATGATGTTCATCATTGGTACGGGTAAAATGAATTCGCCGGATTTATTGAAATGTTTGTACAAAGGCTGTCCGGCTTCTTTTGCCGAGGCATGCGCCGCGGCCATCGATACCGCCAACATGGCATTTGCGCCCAGGCGGGCTTTGGTGTCAGTGCCATCTAACGCAATCATTTTATTGTCAAGAGCAGCTTGATCAGCGGCATCCAACCCAACAACGGCAGAACGGATTTCAGTTAAGACGTTATTGACCGCCTTTAATACACCTTTGCCCAAATAACGGGCTTTGTCGCCGTCACGCAATTCGATAGCTTCACGCTCTCCGGTAGATGCGCCGGATGGCACCATCGCGCTACCGACGATGCCGGATGCCAGGATGACATCCGCTTCTACGGTTGGATTACCGCGTGAATCTAAAATTTCTCTTGCTTTGATCTCTTTAATGACTGCCATTGTGTTTCCTATAAGGTTGTTTCTATGAGTGCAGTTGCTTTAACTGCCTTGTCGATGGTTAATAACACTTCTAATAATTCTTGCATTCTGTGTAACGGCCAGGAGTTAGGGCCGTCGCTTTTGGCTTCCGCTGGATTGGGGTGCGTTTCCATAAATAGTCCTGCAATGCCAACTGCTGTTGCCGCCCGCGCCAATACTGGGACAAATTCACGTTGCCCGCCTGAATGTGTACCTTGACCACCGGGCAATTGCACCGAATGGGTGGCATCGAACACGACCGGACAGCCCGTGTCACGCATCACCGCGAGTGAACGCATATCCGAGACCAGATTATTATAGCCAAATGATACACCGCGTTCGCAAACCATGATTTGCTCATTTCCGGTGGCTTTGGCTTTTTTGGCGACATGTACCATATCCCACGGTGCTAAAAATTGACCTTTCTTAATATTTACAGCTATTCCTTGTGAGGCTACAGCTTGAATAAAATTGGTTTGTCTGCATAAAAATGCGGGCGTCTGCATGACATCAACTACGCTTGCGACTTCTGACAGCGGCGTGTCCTCGTGGACATCCGTTAAAACGGGTACGGCAATCTGTTTTTTGACGTTACTCAATATGTTCAAGCCCGTTTCCAAGCCCAATCCCCGAAAGGTTTCGTGGGAAGATCGATTGGCCTTATCGAACGAGGATTTGTAGATAAAAGGAATATTTAACGCTGTTGTCAATTCTTTTAGATAACCAGCGGTATCTATCGCTAATTGTTCGCTTTCGATGACGCAAGGCCCTGCGATCAAAAAAAATGGCTGGTCTAAACCGACTTCAAAACCGCATAGCTTCATTAAACTGTTTCCTTTTTGTGTTGTGCCGCCGCCGTCACAAAACCGGAAAACAGCGGATGGCCTCTTCTGGGTGTTGAGGTAAATTCAGGATGGAATTGGCAAGCCAGAAACCAAGGGTGGTTAGGGATTTCTATGACTTCCACCAAACGTCCGTCGATGGATTTGCCCGAAAAACGTAAACCTGCTTTTTCTAATCGTTCAAAATATTGATTATTGAATTCGTATCGATGGCGATGGCGTTCAGTAATTACATCTTTCTGGTACATCTGGCAAGCCAAAGAATCCTGCTTTAAGCGACATTGCTGCCCACCGAGCCGCATCGAACCACCCAAATCGGATTGCTCGTCCCGGATTTCCACTTGACCTTTATCATCCATCCACTCCGTAATCAGGCCGATGACCGGATGGGGGGATTTAGGTAAAAACTCCGTACTGTGCGCGCCTTCCAATCCTGCAACATCCCTGGCGAATTCAATAACGGCGACCTGCATGCCCAAACAAATCCCTAAATAGGGAATCTTGTTCTCACGTGCGTAACGGACTGTGGCTATTTTACCTTCTATGCCACGCTCACCAAAACCACCAGGAACCAGGATCGCATCCACCTCTTTTAACTTGGCAGTGCCTTCATCCTCAATGGTTTCGGAGTCGATGTAGATGATTTTTACTTTATTTAAGGTAGAAATACCGGCGTGGATCAGTGCTTCATTCAATGACTTATAAGCATCGGAATGATCGACATATTTGCCGACAATCGCAATCGTAACCTCGGATGTCGGGTGCGATAACGCGTCCACCACTTTCTGCCATTCGCTTAGATCGGCTTTAGGAACATTTAACCTGAGCTTGTTGACGACAATCTCATCGAGTCCTTGTTCATGGAGCAGTAAAGGAATCCGGTAAATTGAATCGGCATCGACAGCCGAGATAACAGCCTTTTCCTCCACGTTGGTAAACAGGGCAATCTTACGTCGGTCACTTTCGGGGATGGGTTGCTCAGATCTACAGATCAAAATGTCGGGCTGGATACCTATAGAACGCAGCTCTTTCACCGAATGTTGTGTGGGTTTGGTTTTTATCTCTCCGGCAGAGCGGATATAAGGCACGAGGGTAAGATGGATAAATAAGGCTCGTTCCGCCCCTAATTCCACGCGCATCTGACGAATGGCTTCCAGAAATGGCAGGGATTCAATATCACCGACTGTTCCCCCGATTTCAATCAGCGCAATGTCCTTACCCTCTGCGCTTTGGTAAATACGGTTTTTTATTTCATCGGTAATATGTGGAATTACCTGGACAGTCGCCCCCAAGTATTCGCCCTTACGTTCCCTGCGTAGCACGCTGTCGTAAACCTGACCTGCCGTGAAACTATTCTTACGGGTCAACGTAGTTTTGAGAAAGCGCTCGTAATGGCCTAAATCCAGGTCGGTTTCTGCGCCGTCTTCGGTCACGAACACCTCGCCGTGTTGAAACGGACTCATCGTGCCTGGATCGACATTTATATAAGGATCCAGCTTGGTCATGGTGACTTTAAGTCCACGCGCTTCCAAGATAGCAGCAAGTGATGATGCGGCAATGCCTTTGCCGAGCGATGACACAACGCCGCCAGTGATGAAAATGTATTTTGTCATGTAAGGATAGGTGGACTTCAAATAATAACTGACGTGCTTTTGCTTAACTGTGTATTTTAATCGACATCAGGCGTGCCGTCATTGCCTTTTGGATTTATTTTGTGGCGGATGATGCGTAAACAAGGCTCTTTCTTAAGACTATAAAACTCATTGCTGATCCAATGTTCACCGACTGCTGCCAGTGTATCGTCCAGATAGATCAAAGGCATTCTCGCCCTTTCCCAAGTTGGAACACCCGCTTCTTGATAAAGTTTCTTTAAAGGATGATGGCCGCTACGATTTGGCAATTCGATGCTTTCACCACCGGAACGGAATCTTACCGTTATCCTGGCATTTCGCCATAATTCGGCGGATATCCCGCTTGATGAATCAACGACTTCGTAAGTAACGTCATCCACTATTTGTAATAATCTATCATCAGAAGGCCAAATCAGCTCGTCACCTAAGCGATTTTGTGTAGGTTTTAGGCAATACAACGTGTTCCGGTAACGACGGAAACAATAACCTTGAGTTGTTAATACGGGATTGGCATCATCCCGCGCCGCCACAACTTCATCCAGAACCTTTTGTACAAAATTCTGGCTTGGCATTTTCAAACCCAAGTGCTGAAACCATTGCCGGATGATTAGCTGTTGCTGTAACAACGGATAATCTTTTAAGCGACTAAGGTTTAAGGTGTTATCACTTGGATGGATAACAGCTGTCAACAAATCACCGGAAAGGGTATCTATTAGCGCCTGGGCATTGGAGCAATGCTTGGCAGAACGTGACACGGTTTTGTCCAAAGACGGCCAACGCTGCTTTAACAGCGGAAGGATGTCATTGCGTAAGAAATTACGGTCGAAATGCGTGTATTGATTACTGGGGTCTTCAATCCACTCCAATTGATTGGCTTCGGCATAGTCGATAATTGCGTTTTTGCTGACATCCAGCAACGGCCTGACCAGCTTACCTTGCCCAAACGCCATGCTTTCCGGCATCCCAGACAAGCCTTTAAGTCCACTGCCACGAAACAATTGCAGCAGCACAGTTTCCAGTTGATCTTCGGCATGTTGGGCTAATAACAGCACATCATCTTTTCCGAGTAGCGGTTTCAAAGCCTCATAACGGGCATTCCTAGCCGCTTCTTCAGGGCTTTCTCCCAGCTCGGCAGTCGCATTCACAGCTAACGAAAGAAATTTAATGCCAAGATTATTGCAAACTGATTCGCAATGTTTACACCAAGCTTCAGCTTCTTTCTGCAAACCATGATTGATATAGACAGCAGTCAGTTTCTTTTTAAGTCGTTCGTCGGATGCATTGAGGTGCAGTAAAACATGGGAATCGATACCACCGCTGTAAGCAATATAAAGATTATTGATATAGGATTGGACGAGGAACGAAGCCCATTGTTCTAAATTGATGCGCTTCACTTTGTTCAGCACATCCTATGGCTCTCGTTCGTAATCATTAATAGAGTTATAGTTTATTCCTCAAGTAAAATGTGACCAAGAGACAGGCAACATACCCCGTCATGCGAAAGAGGAGAATAAAATTACCCCCTCATCCTAACCTTCTCCCTCAAGGGAGAAGGGACTAAATCGCTTAACTTAACGGCATTGATTTGAAATCCCGTCTCGCGAAAAACTTAATTGATTATAAAGGATTTTATTAAAGCGCCCGTTAGTGCATTCCGAACGTATTGGGCATGCTTGCCTGTGGTGCTGTTGTAACCTAACACACCAATATCAGGTGAACCATTGCCATCCAAATCAAAACTAATCAGGGAAATGGGTTGTATCAATCGGCTATCACTAATATAAACAACCCTCTTGAGCAGTTTTCCGGTAAAACCATCTATCGTATCAACGACGGCATTGGCATTTGCCAAGATACGTAATACTGCCATGTCTTTATAGCCGTTGCGGTTTAGGTCGGGCAAATTGGTTGAACCTATAACGCTAGGGACGGTGATAGGCTTGGATACTGCCAGTGGGCTTTGGGCAGACAACTCGTAGCCATCATTGCCGTATCCGGTACCAATTTTAACGTAGAAAGTACCTGCCACTAGGTTTACTTTATAGTTGCTGAATTCTGAGCCGTAGTACCATTGAGTGTCGCTAAAAATAGTCGCCCCACCTAAATCAAATATTGTAAATCCAACGTAATCTCTAGTTGTTGTTGGCTGCAAGCGAAAATTAAACACTATCGCTGTGGGCTTAGTTAAAACTATTTTATAGTAATCAGCGGGGAGTCGCTATTTTTGCGAAAGCTTGTTTTGAGGACGTCCTGTCCAAACAAGCGGCAAAAACTTAACGCGACCGCCAATGCCTGCGGCTGCCCCAGCCGTCCTGCTACCCTCGTCCCATACCCGACAAGGGGTATGGGACATCGTTGCGCAATGACTCGACGCGATGTCGTAAAGCTGTGCATTTTCACGCCGCAAACAGCGCTTCGTGAAAACACACAGCACTATCGCTTCTGGGGACTAAAAATCTTCACTCCGCTAACGCTACGTTTCCAGGATTTTCAGCGTATGTAGAAGCATTATCAAAACTGGCGGTAAATACCTCATTAAGCCTCATCGGTGTCGCCGTCGCTGTCGTATTATTTGGTTCAGCTTCAAAACCCGCATTGGCAACCGAGGCAATGCCCAGCAGTACCGCTAAAACCACATGTAAACCAATAATTTTTTTCATGTTAATCCTCGTTGTTTTAGTTAAAAGTTCGTAAAGTCTTGCAGCCGGACGGGGCATGCCGCCGATTTCGCAAGGTTTCGACGTGGCACAAAAAACCATTCATCAGCAAAACGTGAGTAACGGGGTAACATACCTGTCTCTTAATCACAACTCAGCGAGTTCCGATTTGCTGAGTTGGTATCCCTGGAGCCGTTCTTGTAAACGAAACCAACCGTGCC
>NZ_JBEBKJ010000099.1:0-12198 GCF_040079455.1 Methyloglobulus sp.
GACGCCGTGTCGGATGGCCTTGCATGTTGACTACGCTTCCGCTCGCGCTCCAACTCCGTCAACACGCCCGGCCCCTACGGCTACGCGGGGGTCGTCGCAGAAAATCCATTTCAAAATCCACCGCCTTATGAAAAGCTGATCGGCGATTGTGTAATACCAATCCCAATAAGTTCACAAGTTATCCCTTCTCCAGTGGGAGAAGGTTAGGATGAGGGGTTTCAAATAACAACTTATTGGGATTGGTATAATTTGTATTTGGAGTTTTCTTCAATGACATCTGGCTGAAACAAGATATAGTGGACAAGCACTGGAAAGCTGCATCTATATCAATCGGCTACTAATACTGAATACAATGGCAACTTGCCAGAAGAAGCTAACCAATTGAGTCTATTTGATTAAATTACCGGACAATACTGACTTACGATAAGTCATTTATCATTGTTCTGACTCCTTCTTAGCGACCTTATCCCGCAAATAAACTGGCATGGCGTATTCAGCAGCAACCGCTACGCCTTGTTTAAAGCCTTCAAGACCTAACCGTACGACTGCCCTGGCTCTGGGGAGGTTGTCGGCTTCATGACGGATGAGGTGGTGGGATAAACGGGTTGTTAATTCCTGATGATAGGGTTTCCAACCTGAGCCGATACCCACCCCAGACAGTTCGGGGAATTCAATGTCGTATGCTGGTAATACGGCTTCTTTTCCTAATAATTCGGCATAACCTAAAGCATTGCGCTGATAAACGCCCCAGTAAATCTCATTCATCCTTGCATCCATTGCCACGAAAGCAAGGTTTTCGTTGTTATGGTCGAAAAAATCCTGCGCGACTGCGGCTAAATTGGACACGGGTACTACGGGTAGGCCGAGCGCAAACGCGATGCCTTGGATAATGCCCGTTGCTATTCGTACGCCCGTAAAAGAACCGGGGCCGCAACCAAACGCCAAACAATCAAGATTGGAGGGTTGTAAGCAAGCATCAGCAAATAACCAATCAATCATCGGCAAGATTAGTTTGCTGTGGCCATTGGTAGTCATCTCGTAGCGTTCGTGTATTTCCCCGTCGATCATCAAGGCGGCGGAACAAGCTTCGGTTGTGGTTTCTACGGCCAGCAATTTCATGATGCTTCCTCTTGGATGACCTCATCTGTTTGAAAAAAGGCTCGGACATCCTCTATATCACGAGTGCGCTTCATTGCTGGCACGCTGTCCAAAAACTGTTGACCATAAGAACGTTTTAACAAGCGTGGATCGCACACCATCAACACGCCACGGTCGGTTTCATCGCGAATCAGTCGGCCTATGCCTTGTCGTAAGGCGATGACTGCGGTGGGCAGTTGATGCTCAAAGAATGGATTGCCGCCGTGTTCGGTGATGGCATCCAAGCGAGCCTTAAGTACCGGATCACCTGGGGATGAAAATGGCAGTTTGTCGATGATTACGCAGGATAAGGCTTCACCCCTAACATCGACGCCTTCCCAAAAACTTGCCGTCCCCAGTAACACGGCATTGCCTATGCGCTTAAATTGCTCCAATAACTGGGCTTTAGGCTTGCTGCCTTGAATAAGTAAAGGGAAATCAATTCGGTTTTCCAATAATTCTGCGGCCTGTTTGAGTGCACGGTGGCTGGTAAACAGAAAAAACGCCCGGCCTCGGCTGGCCTCCAGTACCGGAATGACAAATTCGACGATAGTTGGGATAAAATTGGCATCATCAGGCTTGGGCAAGCCTTTCGGATGATAAAACAGGGAATGGTTAGCGTAATCGAACGGGCTGCCCCATTGTTTGCCATAGGTATCGCTTAAGCCCAGATTGTTGGCGAAATAGTCGAACTTATCCGCCACACTCAAGGTCGCCGAGGTAAAAATCCACGTTGCCTTATGTTGCTGCATGAACGCCTTAAATTCTTTGGCAATGTCGAGTGGGGTGCGGCTTAAGGTAAAGGTTTTCCGGTGCGTTTCGTACCAGCGTATCCACTGGCCTGATTTATCATCAACAATATCCTGTAATTGTTGGGATATTTCCTCAGCCCGTTTGTAACATAAATCCAGTTCCTTGGTTTTGACCGATGCCAGTTTCAGTTGCCCACACAAGCGTTGCAACTGTTCCTTGACGGTATTCAGGCCAGCCATTACCTTTGGGTTATTTTTGACCTCCTTCCATTCACCACGTTTAAGCTCAAGCCCAAACGCTAAGCGTAAGTCTTTCACTTCATGTTCCAAATCTTCGCAAGCAGTGCGTAATTCTGGCAGGTCGGTGGCATCTTTGAAATATTCGATTAAGCTATCTTTAGCCAGATCAATTAATTGCTTACCGCCGATGTGGATACCGAGAAAGTTGGATGCAGTTTCCGCCAGTTGGTGTGCTTCATCGACAATAACCACCTCGGCGTGAGGCAATAATTCACCAAAACCACTCTCGCGGATAGACCAATCCGCACATAACAAATGGTGATTGACGACCAATAAATCGCACTCCTGGGCTTTTTTTCGGGCTTTCATCAGAAAGCATTCACTGTATTCTGGGCAATCCTGGCCCAGGCAATTATCCACGGTGGAGGTCGCCAAATACCAGGCCGGATCGCCCTCGGTAAGTTCAGCCATTTCCGCAATGTCGCCAATTTTAGTGCGCTTGGACCACGACTTAATCTTTGTTAATGCTGCGGCTTCTTCCTTATTGAAACCTAAGCTTGAATCCAGTGAATTTTGCAGTCGATACTTGCATAAATAATTGCTCCTGCCTTTCAACAGTGCAGCGACAAACGGCGTTTTAAGGGCTTTACGGATAATCGGCAAATCCTTATTGAAAAGCTGATCCTGCAAGTTTTTGGTGCCAGTCGAAATGACCACTTTTTTGCCTGATAAAATAGCAGGCAACAAATACGCAAAGGTCTTGCCTGTACCCGTTCCGGCTTCTGCAATTAAATTATGGTTTTCATCAATTGCGTTAGCAATGGCTTCCGCCATTTCAGTTTGAGCTTCCCGGGGCTGGTAGCCTTCCAAAACATCGGCTAATGCGCCATCGCCACTAAAAAAAGACTTTAATTCGGTCACTTAAGGATTTTGCTCGGATAAAAAAGGACAGTAACCATGCAGAGTGTACATGGCGGAATCAGAGGTGCTTATTCTAACCGGATTTTAAGGTAACATGGGGCTGGCGATTTTCAAGCTAGGCTAACGACAATATAAAACTATCTGCAACACAATTAACGCTTAGATATTGGGTCTTCGCCCTTTAAGAAAATACAGAGCGAAGATCAGGATGAGGCCAAGATGAGATCAGGATTAATGGGCTAAAAGTTGTTCAATTGCCTGTTTCATAGCAGGGGAGTTGGGCGTGACCTGGCTGTCGAAATATTGCACGACCTTACCGTCCGCATTCACCAAATATTTGTTGAAGTTCCAGGCGGGTTCTCTTGTTTGTGCAGCCAAGGCTTTGAATAAAGGGTGTGCAGATTCTCCAGTTACCTTGATCGGCGCAAACATATCAAAGGTAACGCCATAATTAATAAAGCAAACATTGGAAATTTCTTGCTCATCTTTAGCTTCTTGATTGAAATCATTGCTGGCAAACCCCAATACCACCAGTCCCTTATCTTTGTATTGCTTGTACAGCTTTTCAAGCCCACTGAATTGCGGTGTAAAACCACAATGGCTGGCGGTGTTGACAATCAAAAGAGGTTTTCCCGCATACGCCTCGCAAATATTAAGGGTTTTTGCGGAATGTAGCTTTTGGATGTGTTGGTTTAAGTATTCGGGACATTGCCCAGCTTTTAGGGGCATAGAAATAGCCAACATTGAAACTAGCGTAAGTGTAGAAATTAATTGATACGACATAACAACTCCTTTTAACTAACTTATTTATGGATTTAGTGTATCCGCCAATTCAGGAAACACAACCCGTGTTATGTGACCCGAAAATGCAAAGTCCATGCTCAAAACCAACTTGAAAGCTCTAAGTTTGATAAAATTCCGCCTTCTATAAAAGTCGATTCGGAATAATAATGAAAAAAATGGTGGCACTATCCATTTTGCTAATGTTTTCGTCTGGCACTCGCGCCAGTGATGACTGGGGTACGTGGATCAGCAATACCTATCAAACCGATTTTGGTGGCAGTAAATACTTGGCATTTATGGAATTGGCACCACGTTTTAAACTTGATAGCGGCGATTTCCAGCAATTTATCATCAGGCCGTTAGTTGGCTATAAGCTGGCCAAAGAACTGTCATTGTGGCTGGGCTATACCTGGCAAGGTGAATACACCAAAGGCCATGATGATGAATTTGATAACGCTACCAACGACATCGTAGAGCAGTTGCAATGGGTACATGACCTTACGCCCGACTTGAATTTCCAATACCGTTTCCGGGTGGAGCAACGGTTCTTCGCCGATGCCGACGTGGCGCACCGTTTGCGTCAACGGTTTCGATTCCAGCACTCCATTCCAGGCACGAAAGCCTACCTGATTGCGTTCGACGAGTTGTTCATCTATTTCAATGACTTGAATTACAGCCCACGTGAGGGTTCTGTACAACAGGGTATAAACCAAAACCGCTCTTATGTGGGGGTCGGTTATAAAATAACGCCGCATATCAATGTCGACACCGGCTATCAACTGCAATATGTAAATAACTACGTCAAACAAGATTTGTTCAACCATGTCTGGTTGACGAATGTGAATGTTAAGTTTTAAGGCACATACTCCTGAGACGGCGAAAACAAAATAAAATCGCTGGAAATTAGCCTTACAATTTTCATGTTGTTGATATTAATTACATAATAGGCGTGCAAACCTAGATTTGCATTCACAATAGTATTATTCCCTGTCTCAGGCTCACTCCATTTTAAGTAGCTTTTGAAAAAACAACTAATCCCCGTTTTCTGCTTATTGCATATGGTCGCCATTTTCTGGTGGACATTACCCCACAGTTTTGGCGAAATGGTGCTGGCAAGCAATGAGCAAAACACTATTGAAACTAAGTTGCTTAAATGGTTAATACTGGATGAAAGCCCTCGCGTTACTGCACTGTTGAATGGCTATATGGATGTTACTGGTAGCCAACAGTACTGGGATTTTTTTGCTCCGCAAAGCCCCAGATTTCATCAATACTTGTCGGTTTGCGATGGCATTATTACCGATTCTGAGCAGGAAAAAATTAGCTGCAAAGGCAAACCTTTGTTCAGCAATCTTGACAAAAATATTAAGGGTTTCAAACGCTTTGGTAGTGATCGTAGCCGGTTGTATCGGCTGACTGAAAATCTTGTTAATCTGGAAGAACCGTTATTTTTGCAAAAATTTACGCAATATTATCAAACGCATCATCGTAAAAAAAATTCTGAAAATGCACCTGCCCAGTTAGTTAAGCACCAGTTTGAACTGCATCCCGAACTTAGAGACTTGCCCAGTGCAGGTTACCGCATGGATAAGCTCTTGTTTGATAATCGATAAAATGCACAACGCGTGGGACAAGTTTTGGTTTAAGCCGATAGATTCAAGGCAATATGCCGCATTGCGGATTGCTTTTGGTGGCTTGTCTCTTGTTTATTTCATCCAATTGTTGCCATATATGGAAGCGCAGTTTAGCGGCTCAGGTTGGTTGGGCGATATTCAGCAAATAGCGATGCAAAATGGGGGAAGTTGGTCGCTGTTTTTCTTACAGGCAGATGGTCATGCTGCAACGCTGGCTTATGCAATCGTCATCTCGGGCATAATTACCGCTTTCTTGATGATGATAGGCTGGCAAAGCCGGTTAGCCACTTGTATCACTTGGCTGGTGTGGGTTTCCCTGTGGAATCGCAATCCACTGTTATTGGATGGCGATGACGCGGTGCTTAAGGTAATGTGCTTTTACTTGATGTTGTCGCCGTGCGGAAATTGCTGGTCAATTGATGCTTTTTTACACAGCAAGCCGCAAACTGTCGCCATCTGGCCGTTACGGCTAATGCAATTTCAGATAGCATTAATCTATTTTGTGTCCGGTTGGGTTAAGTTTCATAGTCAGGAATGGCTGGATGGCACGATATTGCAGTATGTTTTGATCCATCCGCAGTATTCGCGCTGGGATGGCTGGGAAATCATCGACAAACCGATGCTGACAGGATTATTGGCAGGACTTGCTGGGTTTATCAGATGGTGGGAGCTGCTGTTTCCGCTTTTGTTGCTCAACACAAACACGCGAAAATTAAGCATTCTGATTGGCATCTTATTTCATATTAGCTTGCTGCTAACCATGAACCTACGCTGGTTTGCTATCATCATGTCGGCTTTGTATTTGGTGTTGATAGCCAACAGCAGTTTTCTTCGTTTTGAGCAGAAGCTGCTGAAATATTTCGGTTTATTGAGTAAGGCGCAATAGCAGTTCAGCGTATTGCGCCAAATTTTGTGTTCCATTTGAATCTCTTAAAATTTAAAAAGCTCCTTCTCCCTCTGGGAGAAGGTTGGGATGAGGGATTTAAAATCAAGCGTTTACAACCCTCACCCTAGCCCTAGCCCTCTCCCAGACGGAGAGGGAGTCCTTCAAGGTGAAATTAAATTGAGCTTAATAACTAAATCACTCAGCAACTTTAACTAACCAACCGCCAGAACCCTTACAATTGCTTTGTGCATCGGCATTAATTGCAATTCTGGCAAAACCGCCTTTTGCAGTTGCAGGTAGTTTGCCGCTGACGGCAAAAGTACTGTCACTTTTTTTATCGACTTTTACAGTAGCGGCTTCGCCTTTTACCGCGACCTTAATGGTCGTCGGATAGGTATTCTTGGATGCAATGAAAGAAAAATCTGAACCCGCTGCAACTTGGGCATTTTCCGCTGGAGTAAAATCAGTAAATTTGGGTTTGTCACAGGCTTTTGAGCTACTGCTACCGCCGCCGTACGCCCAGCAAGTACTGGTAAAAATCATTAAAGCAAAAACCCATAAGCAATTCGTTTGTTTCATTTTTATGCCTCATCGTGTTGTTATAGTGGTTTTGTGTGTACGCTATACACGTTAACTGATTTCGACCAATTGTCAAACAGGTGTCAAATCAGTGCCTGTTAACCTTGAGATTTCCGGCCTCTGGGAATAATCTGCAATATCTTTCTAATATGCCGTTCGGTAATAAAAGCCAGAAAGAAAAGTTGCAAGAAGTTATCCGCTACGATGATATCCAAACCAATTTTTTCGGGAACAACTTCCTTGCGCGTATCGAACAGTTTGTCCCAAAATGCCAAGACGATGCCGTAATTACTGTCGTGTTCAACACGCAATGTCGAGTGATGAGTGCGGTGCAGGGAAGGCGTAATGATGACTTCCGACAATTGCTTTTCATTGTCGAAAGTCAAATTGGAATGGTGAAAGAATATAAAAAACAACTGGATAGTTTCAATTGCAAGCACCAAGTAAGCATCAACCCCGATAAGGACAACAAACAGGCATTTGTACGGGATTTCTAAGAACAGGTCAAAAACATGAAAACGAAAACCCGTAGACGTATTAAAACTTTTGTCGCTATGATGCACCTTGTGAAATCGCCAAAGGAACTCGTATTTATGGCTGGCAACATGCCAAGCATAGATCGCTAAATCATATAGCAGAAA
Organism: Methyloglobulus sp.; assembly: GCF_040079455.1. Classification (GTDB taxonomy): domain Bacteria; phylum Pseudomonadota; class Gammaproteobacteria; order Methylococcales; family Methylomonadaceae; genus Methyloglobulus. The sequence continues at coordinate 7,574 of NZ_JBEBKJ010000099.1, forward strand.
GGCGAATAGCCATTTGACAGGATTATTATTCCCCATACCACTTAACAGACCATACGACGAAAATTGTTGCGCCACAAAGAACAGCGAAGTTGCCCTAAGTGCAGTCAGAATGACGTTATTGAATACGAAGGTTGCCGTGTTGGTTATGAAAGAAGCCTTATCTATTTTGTTGGTGAAGCGGCGATAAGGCTTGAGTTTTTCCATGACCACTAAGGCGATAAAGCCAAGTATTGCGATACCAAACAATATTTGACTCGGAAGCATACTGGCTGGGTCGTTTTGCATGGTCAGTTACCTATTTTGTAAGTTACAAAGCTAATATGAAGTTTAGACCCTATGTCAGAATCAATAACAGCTCAATCAACTAAAAATCAGCACCAGGGGACAAGGTATCGTTCAATAAACGGGTAAGCTCACTGATCTCATTTTTGGCGTTTTCCTGATAGGTGATGTCATACTGTACGCCTAGATAATAAATAACCCTACCTTTACGGTCAAATAGCGGGGTAATTTTCAAATGATTAAAAAACAACGCACCATCTTTTCGATAATTTCTGAGTGTAACTTCTATGGGTTTATGGTTTTTGATGGCCTCTGCAAGCTGGAATCTGGCCTCTTGCTCTCGATCTGGCCCTTGTAGAAACCGACAATTGTAACCAATAATATCTTCTTGGGAATAGCCCGTTAATCTTTCAAATGCTTTATTGGCATATACAATCGGCATCCCTTCTAAGTCTGGATCCGCAAGCGTTACCCCGTTAACACATTCATCAAGTATTGATGATAGAATTTGCGGTATTAAGCCATTATCTTTCTCAACAACAAAACTCATATACAAACTCCTATTCGGTCAGTTACTGACAACCGTCAGCTAATAAATTTTTGATATTTTCCACAGTATTTTCAGCACCTTCTTCGATGGACATGCGGATCAACTTCTCAAATGGACGCATGAAAAGTTCCAATTCGAGAAGCTCAAAAGAAAATTCCAATTCTGTTAAATCCTGGTCATCGCGACCAAGAAAGTGGTAAGTATTCCTAAACTGTGCGTCTACACCTATCAAGGTCATTTTTTTAAACATCTCAAATTCGGACACTTCGAATATTGATTCTATTTTCTGTCCTTGTTCAATACGGGTTTGCTGTGCTCTGGCGCCTACAAAAATGTCCGTCCCAGTCAGCGGTTTAAATTCCGAAACTTCAACGGCCCATTTAGGATAATTATCAAAGAAATGTTTGCCTACGAAACAAAATACATAGGTTACTGGTTTGTTGATTTCGATACTGGCCTTGCCCATTACTGGTCGGGAAATGTCGAAAGGATACATGAAGCATTCTCCTGTCAAGGTAAGTGGCCTGCCTTGGCCTAAGTTAGGTCATACACTGTCAAACTCAATGTATCCACTTTAGGGGAAATTGCAAATCAGAAAATATATCAAATTTAGGGGATCTCTAAAAATCCCCATAACAACTTTTGGGGATTGATATTTGTTATGGGTTCTAATACCAATTCCAATCAGTTCACACATTATCCCTTCTCCAGCGGGAGAAGGTTAGGATGAGGGAATTCAAATAACAACTTATTGGGATTGGTATAATACGATGGACATTGATTAGCCCTTACAAGCTTGGCTTATTTGTTTTGTCCTCAATAACGCCCGGTTGGGTTGTGTAAACCCAACCGGATACTGCTTGCTACGGCAACTGGGATAAGGAAGTGGCCCCGTCCCGCAGCCCCGGTTGTTGTTTCTATTATGGCAACACAAGCCGGCGGTCGCCATCCAGCCACATCACATGCAAAATGAAATAAAATCATGTGATACCCGCTGGCAGGGGTATTTTTTGAGAAGGGTACAAAACTAATTGCAGTAGTAGACTCAATAAAGCGCAACAAAATTAAGCCTACTTTCCGCCTTGAGCAATGCACTCATATCAAAACCCATAAGCCCAAGTAAAACTCAACGCCCCGTCGCGGTCGAGTTGATAGCCGTTGACATCGGTGTACACGGGTTGCAGCCATTCGAAGCTGAGTTTGTTGCCTGCCAAAGCGCCGCTGGGTACGGTGGCGCTCAGGCCGAAGCCGATGTCTACATATTGACCGCCGTAATTGGTGGGGGCATCCATGGGCGAAGGTCGGTCTTGGCCATCGAGCCGATCTTTCTCGAACGCTAAGTTAGCAAGGCAGGTGTCATATTCCGCTTGATGAAAGTAAGGCGAACCATCGTCCACTCCATCCTCGTTCAGATCATCAGCACGGGTAAAATCCCCTATAGGGCAGAAGTAGAGTCCACTGGTTTGATATTGATGTCCACGCGGATACTCGCCCTTGATGCCACCCTGCCTAGTGTAGGCCGCGCGTACTGAGGCGGATAGCCAGTGGGTCAGGCTGTAGCCGCCCCAGACGCTGGTTTCAAACAGGTCGCCCAAAACATAGCCGGATTTATTACGGTCTTCCAGGCGTTTGATGCCTCCGACTTGCACGCCCCACGATAAATCATTGGCCTTGCCGGTATAAGTCAGGCTGGGCTTGAAATCCCAAGTGCCGCTGCCAAGCTGCATACCGTAGTGGATAAAGCCGCCGTCCAGGTTTTTAGTGCCTGCATCCCTTAGCTTGATGCCAACGTCTCCGGTAGGTGCGCTGCCCCCTAAACTGATATGCAGATGATGGTGGGGCGTATCGAATAATTTGACCATCGCGTACAGTCCGGTGTCGCCGATACCGCCAGTTTCATGTCCATGAGCCCCATGTGTGTGCCCTGCTTGACCGCCATGATCGGGAGGTGGCAGGCTGGGCGGTCGATACAAAGACATGCCCATATCCATAAATTGTGGCATCAGCATCAGAGTCAGCCAATCGGTGGGGGCAACCATCAGGTCGAGCATGTGCATACTCATGGTCATTTCCTTTGGAAACAAGATGCAACCATCTGTTCCTGGGCAACCGTTAGCAATAACCTGCTGTTCACTGATAGCATTAGTGTTATGCAGCAAATCTCCGCCTTGTAGGTTTTGCATATAGCGGTAGCCGACCATCATATCCCCGGCCTTGTCCAGGGTGTGTCCAAACAATACGCCAGCGGGTACATTAGGGTGGTCATGATGGCTTGCAGGGTGGTCATCGCCCGCGCCACCTCCTTGTCCTACGGCAGACAAATTGACTTTAAGCGCGGCATTGGCGACCCAATAATCAAAATTGGCAAAGGCTTTCTCGCCGCCACTGCCCAATTTAAGGCTGCCTTGGTGGGTGTAGTATTCAAATCCAGTTTCCAGGCGTATGCCCTTGGCAAACTCTTTGATGACCGTAACCCCGCCGCTCAAGGCGCCATAGCCCGATAATCGTTGGTCACTGGAAAAGTTTTCGGGGAGGTCGAATTGATAAATGCCGTCATCTGGATTCAAAGTTGTGCTGGTTACGAAGAAAGGCTTGTAAAAATCTGCCGCATCTTGTGAGTAATAACGCACCCTGGGCGTCACCGTCCAACCATAACCCAATGGTTGCACCCAGTCGGCGGCAAAGGTATGGGCATTAATGCCCCAATCATCATGGGCAAACTGGTAATCAAAATGCAACGCAGCACCCAACGATTCCACATGCCGCACCAATCTCGCCTTCCAGTTCAACTGGTTGCGCGTATCCGGGCGTTGTTCGATAAAGGCACTTCCTCTACCAAAGCGAATGCCTGGGGGCAAATTCTGCTGATTAGGATCATTGGGGTCTACACCAAAAAACCAGCTTAACTTATAGGGGTTTTCCATAAAACCCGTACTGCGGGTATAACCCATACCCAATTCTGCCAACGCATTCTTGCCCAGCACCTGGGTCAGACCTAGGTGGCTAGACCAGTCTTCACGGTTGCCCTGCAAAGTATTTAAGTCGGTGGTATTGTTGTGATCAATTTGACCTTTGTAAGCGAGTGAATTAAACCAGTCGTCGCCATTAGGTTCCAGAACCGCGCTAATCGCACTATTGGTGTAACTGCCTCCCAGGTTAATCGTGGTTTGCTTCTGGTTGAAATCCATACGCCCGCCCAGGTTAACAAAGCGCGACTCATAATCCCGTTCCGTCGAGATACCGCCACCGATATCCAGCGCCGCTTCGTCCCATTCATAACTCAGCTTAAAATCGCCTTGTTTGCGGGTTTCCGGTGAGGCGTAGGACAGCACATGCACTGTCCGGTCCCTTAAGAGGGACGCTTCCCCGGTGACCGGATCAGAAACAAAATAAGCAGGATTGCCTTTACTATCCAGAAAAGTGCCTGCAGATGCGTACGGTGACGCCCCAGTCAGGATGGGCGAACCATCGTCTCCGAATCTACGGTTAACGCGATTGGCGCCGGACTGTTCTGGCGCGCTGCCGATGGGCGTGGCACCCGACCATGTGTCTTCGGTATAGTTAAAGGCGAACTTGATGCGGTCGGTCAGGGTAATCCGGGCGCCGCCGTGCAAGCTGTCTACTTCGATTGGGTTGCGGTTGTTGGGTACGGGGTATTTACTTTGGATTCCGGTAATTTGATGTGTGAGCAATCTATTAACACCTTCGCGCCTGCCTTCCTGGTAGTGGCTGTACTGGAAGTCGATGGTGTCTTCTTCGGCGGCGTGGGCGGGGGGCTGGAATAAACCGGGCA
>NZ_JBEBKJ010000100.1:0-11524 GCF_040079455.1 Methyloglobulus sp.
GAAAAAACTGACCACCGCCGCTATCACCAACAAAATCATCAACAATGGCTTAAACAACCACTTGATACTTGCGATTACCGACAGCAGCAAAAAAAACAGCAGAACCAAACAAATGAATATCGCCGCCTGAAAAGGCAGATTACCCGCAGCCGATTTGTTGACCGCAGCAAAAGCGGCTTTAAAAAAAACGGTGTTGTGGATTGTCGCCAGAAAAACGGCACTGACCAAGGCCAGTATGGGAGCCGAAAATTTCGGCTTTAACAAGGATTTGATAGTCACACTCAGCGGGAATTCAACCTAAATATAATTCTATAAACTACTTTTTAGCTAAAGTAGCAGTAAAACTACCCGAATAATATCAGCCAGTTATTATGCATTATAAGGTTAAAGCCTAAACCGGCGGTGCATTTTTCTAATACACACCGCCAGTTTTTTACGTTAAGGCCTTATTGGGCTTATGTTCCAAGTTAAAAACCATTCTTTAATCATTAAAACTAAAAACTAATTCAATCGGTATTTCTGCACCGACAAGTTGCCGTCATTATTGAAAGCCCTTTACGCTAAAGCTCAACAACCCAGGTCGATGCGCTTTTTTTATTTAACGGCTTCTCTTAAAAACTAACATCCCACTGCACCCAAAACCGCTGGTCGGATTCACTGGCACCGGTATCAGGATCTTCCACCATCAAATGACTGACCTGAAAATTCAGCTTATTGGAATGACCATTGAAGAAATAAGTCATTACCCCGCTGGCTTCTTGTTGCAGATCATTATCAACATCGCGGTTAGGATCGACAAATGCATAACGCCCAGCAAATTCCAAGTTTTTTGGTACAATTGGAATGATGTAATGTGGGAAAAAACCTGCTTGGATCAAGCCACCCATCAGGTTAGTGGTCTGCTTGTTAACGGTATCATCGACATCTTTCCAATGCAGCTCATGCGATACGGAAAATCCTTTCCATTTAAACCGCATCTCTTCCATCATCTGGTTGATCCGGTATTGGCCGCTTTTACCCACTTCAAAACCCGGCAACGCGCGGCAACTGTCTTTAACCGTCTCGAATGCGGTACATTTACTGCGGTTAGTGGCGGCAGCCACGGCAATATTAAGCGCTGGTTTTTCATGATATTCGACATCGGATTGGGAAAACGGCATTTCCCCACCCATTGCATTCCATTGCAAGCGACCAGACCACATCATATCGTCATCATCGTTACTACGTTCGCCAACACCCAGGCCGGTAAATACCCCCAAGTAATAACTGATGTCATGCCAGGTCTCTGGGAACAAGTTGCCATAGACTTGCACGCCTTGTTGCCGGTCTACCGTGAAGATATTGTTGACAATAGAACGGTTGACAAACTGTTGGTTGCCTGACGAAGATACCCGCTCATCGTTATAAAAAACCTTGCCACGACCAACCCACACTTTAGCCCAATCATACTTATCAACGGTCAAATTTAAATCACGCATAACGGGTTCCGTCCAATCGTACTGAAAGTAATATTTCAGCCACGCCCAATACAAATGCCCTCTAATTTTAGTCCTCGCCCGACGGATCATGAATGAGCTGGAATCCGGTTTTTCTAAATCTTCAATAGAGCGTGGATCGCCATCAAACGGCATGGCATAACGAAATTGCATCCGATTTTGAATGGCCAAGGAAAACTTGCCATTGTCGGTTTTAAATTCAAAGCCGTTTTTACCGTAACTCACTCCAGCGGGGAGCATCGATTTTTCTTTCGGTTTTGACGTTTCTGCCTTTTTCTCGGCAGGTTGTTCTACTTTATTTTCGGCAGTTTGCGTGTCCTTATTGATCGCATTCGCCGTCGAAGTATTTTCCTCTGTCGTTTTCGGCGTTTCGGTTTTACTAACGGCTTGCGGTGTGGCGGCTGCATTTTCTTCTACTTTTTCAAACTTGCCAAGCTTAATCCGGTTAGGCCCCGGTTTGGTATATACCTGGTTGGTAACAGGATCCTCATAAAGCTCCAAGGCATTTGCTGAATTGATTAAACCCATCGACAACGCGATAAACATAATTGTTGTTATTGAGAACTGCATTGAAATTTCCGAAATTATTAACCCGCGAAATAGATGCCTTGGGAATATTATTGCAAATACGCAACAAACATTAATCAATTGATATTAAAACAATGTCATGCGCTTGGCTTGATAAGGCATTCCGACCACGAGTATTATAGGGAATAACGCCGTGTTGTATGACATAAATATGACTGATGACATACAAAACTTGCGGTAACGGGCGAATTGCGATTTTGAGAAAATCGGCTTATGTCAAAGCCAAACAGACAAACTATTTCCAGGTAACACAGAGTTGTTTAAAGATGCCAAACAAAAAAAATGGCGCCCGAAAGCGCCATTCGTAATTAATGATAAGATGTTAAAGAATAACTAGCCTAGTAATTCCACTGCACCTGTGCCCGCACCATATCGCCTGATGCCTGACCAAGGTTCCTGACATTGGTTCGATCCATCGTAGAATAAGCCAGCGTGACTTCCAACGCTTTCATGATTTGATATTCAACGCCCGCTTCTACTTCATCCACTTTAGTATAAGGACTGTTGTTTGCACCTTTCCAGGCACCGCGATAGGTTTGCCATTTTACATAAGGGATTAACACGCCGTCATCGCGGAAAACATGGTCAATTTTGTACATGGCTTGCACATAACCACCACTCAAGCCTCTTCTTTCAATTGAACCTTTACCATCATTACCTTCAGGGTTAAGGGCAGCACCCTTCCCCCAGTTCCATTCCGCCTGCAATCCAAACGGTTGTGGGAACAAAATGGCATGGACGGCATAACGCTCTTCGCGCACTCCGCCCGATGGCTTGGTGTCGGCTATATCGTCGCCTTTTAATTTGGCCTTAGTGTCAAACACAGTCATGTCTCCGGTGGGGACATCGAATTGACCATTGATGTAGTCCGCACCGACTTCCAGGACTTGTCCCGTGAATGGATAACCCAGAAAACCTAATTCAATTGGATAGGTGCTATGCGCGACGACGTATAAGTCGTCATTGGTTTCGTTACGGTTTAGACCTTGACCATTATAAACACCCAAGCCCAAAATACCGTAATCGCCCGACGTTTTTAAGCCTTTCTTACTTAAATCCTTCCATAATTTTTGCACATGTTCCGGTGTCCAGTAGGCCATCAAGCCGAGGTCGCGCTCGCTGGGAACTGCACTGTTGAGTGCATCGTTACGATCCAAAGACAAACGGTTTTGTGATGACTGTAAATTTTCCCAACCGAAAGGTACTTTCGATTGGCCGGCACGGATGCGGTATTCATGCTTCTTATCAAATGCTAAATCAGCATAAGCATCGCGAAGTTGGGCAAAATTTTGATTATCAATATCAGAAGCCACGCTTGAGGCAAAATCAGGTTGAAGATATAACGATACATAATCATTGATGTCGCCGGAAAATACTAACCTAACCCGGCGGAACGTAAAGCTACCGTTATTTTTGATCCCGCCGTCGCCAACAGACCGTAATTCCGGATCTTCACCGGGTACGCGGTCGCCAGAAATAGGTTGGTTATATCTTAATTGGGTATAGCCGCGCACATTGATTTTATTGAACCATTTTTCGTCGTTTTTAGCCCGTTCTTCCCTGGTCGACACCACACTCTCTTTCAAGGCTTTAATTTCATTTTCCTTTAATTCTAAATCTTGCTTGATAGTTTGTATTTCGGCATTTTCGCTAGTTAATTCATTATCACTACCATGATGTGTGCCATCGTGTTTGGAATAACCATTTTTGGGAGTTACTTGTTCGAATGAACCCATTAATTCGCGGCCTAGACCTGGCTCTGCAAAAATCTGCTTGGTCTTGGTATCAACGTAAAGATCCATCGCATAAGAATTGTAAGATGCCCCTGCACTTAAAGCAGTTGCCATTGCCAGGGTCAGTTTTGATAAAGTCATAGATGCTCACGGTTAAGTTAAATAAACTACGGCAAGAGTAATGAGGAAAAATGACAGCTTTATGACAGTTTTATGACAGTTGTGTTACAAAGCCGAGCTTAGAAACATTTTGGCAAGCGTTACGCCCAAACCGCACTAGGCAATGCATCACGTGGTAATGCGATCCATCCTGTAATGCACAACTGATTGGCCGGTAGGAAAACTTTTGTTGAACAAAATCAACATTAATTGTTACTGTTTAATTATAGATACAGCCTTTAAAGTTTATACTAGCCACAGTACCCTTCGGCTTCGCTCAGGGAACATTGCCGGGGCGCACCCTGAGCGAAGCTGAAGGGGGAATTAAACCTCATAAGGCCGGATCAATAATGCGTGAAAGTCTTTAGATATGGGCAGGTATTACAGCCAGAAGTGACCGATACCATTTTAATTGAATGGAATCTTTGGAAGGCATCGCCAGCATGGTTACATTTTGCGGACTGGCAAAATATTTCACGCTGACAATGTTTTTGTTCTACCGCTTATTGCTTGACAGAAAGTCTGGCAGTGCCTGAACTGTTCAGAAAATTACCTAAGCGACGAGCCAAATAATTTTCCGTGGTTTTATCGGTTGTGCTGTATTTGGTTTCATAACCAATACCGCTTGCCTGCAATTGGGCATTCAGGATAGCGATACGGGTATTGTGGTTTTCTGCGACCAATTTTTTCGAAAAGTTGGCATAAGTGTTTTTGGTGCCTTTGGTGTCAAGCACTACGGTACCATCTTGTAAAGTGATCACCAAACGACCACCAGTTATTTTAGCAGCAATTGCATTCGCGGCTGCCAACAGCGTCTTGTAACCGGCATCACTGGTAGCGCCATCCAGCTTGGTTTTCAATTCAGTTGTGGCAGGTGCCAAAACCTTGTCCAATGCACTGATCGCAGCAGGGACAGCCGCAACCGCATTGAAACTGCTGAACAAAAATGCCGCCAACAGCAAACCAAGCGAAAACTTTGATACTTTCATTTTTAACTCCAGGTGTTATTTAAGTTGTATTTGACCGATCCCATAAAAAGCCCCTGCAATTTGCAAAAGCTCAAAATGACATCAGATAGCGCACACATTAAACTTGCCTTTGATAGGATTGAAATAGCCTGCCAAAATCAAGTATTTGTGTGCTGAGCAAAGATTAGCGACTGATAATGACAGCTATGTGACGAGTTGATTACCGTTTAATGACAAAAATAAGACAACGTAATATTCGTTTAAGTGATCCGTATTATAGATTCGGACTTTTAATGTTTGAAATAGTACCGCTAACCTTCGGCTTCGCTCAGGGAACGTTACCGAGGCGCTTCCTGAGCGAAGCCGAAGGGAAATTAAAACTTCATAAGGCCGAATCAATAAGTTTTCATAATTGCCCGACTGGTTAATAATTACTTAACCATTTCTTGTTGCGCTGATTATTCAGTCAGCCAACGCATTGGTTTTTATCCTTGAACTCAAGGCCATTAAACCCGACAATAGCCGCATTTTGTGGAACATGAATATGACCCCTTTCACCAATATACGCGCCCTCATCATCGACATGGATGGCGTGCTGTGGCACGGTAATCAAGCCATCGGCGGACTGACCGATTTTTTTCAAACCCTGCGCGACAAGAATCTACGCTTTATATTGGCGACCAACAATGCCAGCCATACGCCGCAACAATATGTGAAAAAACTGGCGGACATGGGCGTTACGGTTGATATCAACGAAATCATGACATCGGCCATGGCAACGGCGATGTATCTGGCAAAAATTATGGATCCTGCCCAAACCCGTGTTTTTGTCGTTGGTGAAGACGGTGCGGTGCAAGCCTTGCAGGAACAAGGCTTTACACTGACAGGACTGTACGAGCTAAATGGCGAAAACAGCAAAGGCGCGGACGTGGTTGTGTGCGGCAAGGATCATTCAATCAGTTGGGACAAGCTGGCGACCGCAACGCTAAATATCCGCGCCGGGGCGAAATTCATCGGCACCAATGGCGACAACACCTTGCCTACTGAACTCGGCCTGATCCATGGCAATGGTGCAATCCTGGCGGCCTTGCAAACGGCAAGCGGCGTTAGCCCGACTATTATCGGCAAACCTGAACCCATCATGTACCAGCAAGCCATTGCACGCCTCGGTGCTGATCTTGGCGAAACTATTGCTATCGGCGATAAACTGGAAACCGATATTCTCGGCGCGGTGCGTACCGGCATACGTAGCCTGATGGTTTTGACCGGTGTATCAACAGAAGCCGACCTGAAAGCCATCGACTACCAACCCACCTGGATAATGCCTGACATCCGTGCAATAACCGAAGCGTTAAAAGCGCTGAAATAAACCTTTGTTGGCTTAATGCCCGTTGATGAACGACACTTACCGTTGTCTTTGATCAATAATTTGAATAGTGCTGGTAGTCTCAGTAATTTCCTTGGCCTTGCTTTCTGGTGAGTTGCCGTGTGCAAAATAATTTGCTTTGCGTACAAGTACTATCAAGAATAACGTTTTGACTCGTCTTACGTACAAACCAATTTCCTTGTATAGTTACATATAATTTATTTGCTGTTTTATTTCTGGAGTCTGATTATGAAATCTTCAACTTTTTACCTTGCCACCTTCCTTGTTTTAAGCTTTTTTTCAATGGCTAGTTGGGCACTCGACCAAGGATTGGATACCTGCATCAATTCGGCTAAGCAATCGAAATCAGGGTATATTTTAAAACTTGAAAAACTGAATATGGCCGGTAAAGCGGTTTACGAAATTGAGGTTGCGGATGTCAATCGCGGCGAATGGGAGTTTTTATGCGAAGCGGATACCGGCAAAATTATTGAGAAGGAATCCGAAGTCACGGACGCTAAGAGTGAAGCATTCAAGAAAAATATGAAAGTGACCGAACAGGATGCAGCAGCCACCGCCCTAAAAGCCTATCCGGGCAAAATCGAAGAAGTGGAATACGAAATTGAAGAAAATGGCGGCTCAAGCTATGAATTCGACATCATGAGCAATAAAGGCATCGAAACGAAAGTCGAAGTCGATGCCGCAACAGGCAAGATCATAGAAACTGCTATTGAAGAATGGGAAGCCGGCGAAGAAACCGAAGAGAGACGTTAATCTTTTTTGTAAAGATTGGTTAACGCTTATCGGGATAACTATTAATCTCGATAGCGCCATTATTGATTAAACCCTTAGCCACAACGAAATATAGGACGGGCAAGTTCGAGGAAATGAAATAATCCTAACTATAATCGGGAAAGTTCCATGATAAGGATTGCCATTGTTTGCCGATAATAGCCGTTTAATCTAACTGACTTATCGTACACCTATGACAAAACCATCGTTTATCGGCATTCTCTTACTGACTTTTCCAGCATTTATACTGGCACATGGCCCGACTCCCCAAAAAGCCAAGGAAAGCATTTCTATCAATGCGCCCGTGGATAAGGTCTGGGATGTTGTCAAAGATTTTGGCGGTATCTCAAAATGGCATGGCGATGTTAAAGACAGCAAGGGTGACGGCAAACATGATTCTGGTGGCACACGCACTCTAACTTTCGAAAACGGCGAGGAAATTGTCGATGAACTGGATTTTTACAGCGACAAAGACCATGAGTATAGTTATCGTTTAAAAAAGGAGAATGTAAAAGCCCTGCCAGCCAGTTCTTACTCCGTTTCCGTGAGTGTGATAAACGGTGCAAGCCCAGAAACCAGCGAAGTCACTTTTAAAAGCCGTTTTTACCGGGGCGATACCGGCAACACCCCGTCAGAAAACCTAAACGATGAAGCCGCCGTCAAAGCGATGAACGCACATTTTAAAAATGGTCTTGAAGGCTTGAAAAAGATACTCGAAAAATAGTAACCATTGCTTTGAATAGAACGTGGAAATAATAGCTCTAGGTTAAAACTGTATTTTGGTGGACTTTGCGACTATTTTGGAGTGACAAACCTTTTATGCCCCAGAGGGTAAGGTTTGTCACTCCGCATAAAATCAGTATCTTAATCGTCTTGCGCTCTATGTCGTTATTGCTATTTTTCGAGCATAGACATTTAGCTTCGATCAAAAGTTTCTATAATACCTTGACGGGTGGCAACCAAGGCCAATTCAGCCAAGGTTTTTATCCCCAGTTTTTCTTTAATTGCCGTCGTATGGTTGCAGACTGTCTTATAGCTTAAACAGAGTTTTTCCGCTGCATCCCGCGTCGTCAACCCTTTAGCCAACAAACAGAAAACATCGAACTCCCTGGGTGAAAGGCCTTCAAATTGATTGGAAGCTCCCCGTTCCGAGGCCACGTTGATAGCGAGTTGCTGCGCCAAAGAGGGTTCAATAAATGTATTGCCCGCCGCAACCTGATAAACGGCAGCCATCAAAGTTTCAGGTGAGTTATTTTTAGTGATATAGCCTTTAGCCCCTGCTTTAATCGCGCGGGTGACATAAACCAGTTCATCATGGATGCTTGAAACCAGGATTTTGCAATGAGCGTCCCGGCTCACTAGGCGGCGCATGCTTTCAAAGCCGCCCATTCCTGGCATGGAGAGATCCATAATCACGATATCCGGCTGGTATTGGTTATAGAGTTGACAAGCGCTTTCGCCCCGTTCCGCCTCATAGACCATCCCTACTTTATCGGATAATGACAAAAAAGTCTTGTAACCAGCCCTGACGACAGCATGGTCGTCCACTAATAGCACATCGATTTTTGCCGTCATTTGAAGAACCTTAAAATTTCAAGACAAACATAATGCCTTTATACAGAGTCTTTAGTCATGGGATTTTTTCCTGAAATTAAAGTTATTTTGGGAAGGGAAATATTCTTGCCATTATTTTCATAATATCCCCGATAACTTAAGGGGTTTTTCCGTAACGATCGGTCAATAGACCTCAGTAACATATCCCCAGTGCGTAGTCCTGATTGTCGTGAATAATTCGTTATGCGTATTGGTCAAGAAAGCTGCCTATTAACTAGGCTATGACGGCACTTAGAGGCTACGCCTACCTTACAAAATGGGCGAATAAAAAAAACACTGGAGGAGTTATGCGAATTAAAAAATTTGCGCGGAATATTGGGGGTACGGCGACGTTGGCGATATTGCTGCTAACGGCAACACAGTCTGCGTATGCCAACAAAGAATTGGATCAACTGTCCAAACAAAATACTAACTGGGTCATGCAAACCAAAGATTACAGCGCGACCCATTTCAGTGACATGTACGACATCAACGTCACCAATGTCAAAAATCTGAAAGTGGCGTGGTCGTTTTCTACTGGTGTGCTGAACGGGCATGAAGGCGGGCCTTTGGTGGTTGATGGCATCATGTATGTGCATACGCCCTATCCAAATAATATTTTTGCGCTGGACTTGAAAGAGCCTGACAAAATCCTCTGGCAATATAAGCCCAAACAAAATCCTGCCGCCCGCGCCGTGGCGTGTTGCGATGTCGTTAACCGTGGTTTGGCCTATGCCCCGCAAGGTGATGGTTATCCCGCCACCATTTTCCTCAACCAACTAGACGGCCATATTGTGGCCTTAAATGCCAAGACCGGGGATTTACTCTGGAAAATGGAGAACTCCGACATCGCGATGGGTTCAACCTTGACTATTGCGCCTTTCGTCGCCAAAGATAAAGTGATTGTCGGCAGTTCCGGTGCTGAGCTAGGTGTCAGGGGTTATGCCACTGCCTATAACATCAAAGATGGCAAGCAAGCCTGGCGGGTTTATGCGACTGGGCCTGACGAAGATATTAAATTAGCCAAAGACTTTAACAGCGCCAATCCACATTATGGTCAGTTTGGTTTAGGCCAGAAAACTTGGGAAGGCGATGCTTGGAAAATCGGCGGCGGCACCAACTGGGGCTGGTATGCGTTCGACCCTGAACTCAACATGCTTTATTACGGTTCAGGTAATCCTGCGCCGTGGAATGAAACCATGCGTCCAGGCGATAACAAATGGACGATGACGATATGGGGACGTGATGTCGATACCGGCGAAGCCAAATTCGGCTATCAAAAAACGCCTCACGATGAATGGGATTATGCGGGTGTCAACTACATGGGCTTATCCGAGCAAATGGTGGACGGCAAAAAGACCAAACTGCTGACGCACCCAGACCGCAACGGCTTGGTTTACACCCTAAACCGGGAAAACGGCACGTTGGTTAATGCGTTCAAGATAGATAACACCGTGAACTGGGTGAAACACGTTGACCTAAAAACCGGTTTGCCTGTACGCGACCCTGAATACTCAACCCACATGGACCATGAAGCCAAAGGCATTTGCCCATCGGCTATGGGTTACCACAATCAAGGTATCGAGTCTTACGACCCTACCAGGAAGTTGTTCTTCATGGGCATCAATCACATCTGCATGGATTGGGAACCTTTCATGTTGCCTTATCGTGCAGGACAGTTCTTCGTAGGCGCAACCTTGAATATGTACCCAGGGCCTAAAGGCACATTAGGGCAAGTCAAAGCGATGAACTCTGTAACTGGCGAATTCAAATGGGAAGTCCAGGAAAAATTCGCGGTTTGGGGCGGCACAATGGCGACTGCGGGCGACTTGGTGTTCTACGGTACATTGGATGGCTGGATTAAAGCGCGTCATTCCGAAACCGGTGAAGAGCTGTGGAAATTCAAATTGCCTTCCGGCGTAATTGGACACCCCATTACTTACAAACATGATGGTAAGCAATATGTCGCTATCTACTACGGCGTTGGCGGCTGGCCTGGTGTCGGATTGGTATTCGATCTGAAAGACCCAACGGCTGGTTTGGGTGCTGTGGGTGCATTCAAGGAACTCGCACACCACACCCAAATGGGCGGCGGCGTGATGGTGTTTGCACTGTAATTAATAAGTAAAAGAAGGTAGTGGAATAACCTATAGCTTGATTGATGGGTGGACTGACAAACCTAGGTTTGTCACTCCAAAACACAGCTTGGCTAATTCGTAAGTTTAAGAGGAAATCATGCCATCAAAAATAATGTTAGCTCTGCTGAGTGCCTTGGCCTTAAGTGCCTGTGTACAACAACCGGCAGTTGAAGCCAAGCAAGGCTTGCCATTAAAAGTTTGTGCGGCGGAAAATGAAATGCCGTACTCCAACAGTAAAGGTGAAGGCTTTGAGAACAAACTGGCTGAATTCGTCGGGAAAGAATTTGGGCGGAGGATCGAATACGTCAGTTGGAAAGATCCCCGTTATTTCATCCGCGATATGCTGGACAAGAAAGAGTGCGACTTGGTGATGGGTCTGGATACCGGCGATCCTCGCGTCGCCACCACTGAACCTTATTACCGCTCGGGTTATGTGTTTATTACTAAAGAGCAAGATTCCGATGCTGCGCAAAACTGGGACGGTGAATTAATCAAAAAAGCCAACCATATTGCCTTTATGCCCGGCACACCTGCGGAAACCATGTTGCGTGCAATTGGACGCTATAACGATATGTTTAACTACCTGCACGAATTGGTCGGTTTTAAATCCCCGCGTAACCAGTATGTGAAATATGAAAATTCCAAGTTAGTTTCGGAAGTCGCGTCTGGCAAAGCTGAAGTCGCCGTACTC
>NZ_JBEBKJ010000101.1:0-10831 GCF_040079455.1 Methyloglobulus sp.
TTCAGCCGAATACCGCCCATTAAGGTGAATGCCAATTCAAAAAAATCGGCTTTTGACCAGTCAGCCGGAGTTTCTGCTGTTTGTGCAAAGGTCTCAATACATATATTACGTGTTAAAAATGTCACAAAAAAATCAGTTTTTTTGTAGTAGGATTCTTACAGCACGGGAACATGGATGTAGGTAGTAGGTGGAAAAATGCCCCTTTCACCACATCCATGTGGCTTGGCAATGCAGGAGTCATTGCCGAGAAGGTTGGGGGGAATTAAAATCAGTCATTTACAGCCCATACCCTAACCCCTTGAGAGATTTATAGAGATTACCTTAGTTGTTAAGCAACAACTAAGGTGCATGGATGTGGTGATCTGGCTTTGCCTGCTACAAGCGATTCTGTTGATAGAACACCATCCAGATCAAGTTCAGCGTCATCAGCCAAGCCAGTTATTGGGCAATGGGTATAACGCTTTTTGTCCAAACTTGCGATGACTGCTTATACCAATCCCAATAAGTTTTCATTGATACCTTCTCCAAAGGGAGATGGTCAGGATGAGGGGTCATATTACAACTTATTCGGATTGGTATTACCATTTGGCCTATATCTCGAACCCTTTTATCAGATGGAACAGATAATTGATTACGTTGTCTTAGGACTATAAGGGTTTGTTCCTGTCCTGGTTATTGATAGAAACGAGCTTTGTTAACAGACAGTAAAATTCACTAACAGGAGAATACAGATGAACCGAATTCAATCAGTATTTCGTAGTTTCAAAACGGTATTTGTTGTAATGCTTCTATTAGGTTCAGCGTCTAATGCTTATGCTGTGGATAGCGACTGCTGGGCCGACTTTTTTGACGAGCCTCAGTATGCGGGCAAGCATTTGCTCATTGAAGGACCTGCTCAGTTAGAAAATTTAAACAAGGTAAATGGTGAAGATTGGAATCAGCGCATTCATAGCATAAAGATTGGTCCTAAAGCCAAGGTAACCGTTTATCAGAATCCCCGCTTTGAATTAAAAATAAGCGACATGGCTATGTCTCCCGAATTAATGCGTTCCTGGGGTATCACAGAGCAAGATATTAAAGAAGATTCTGAGCTTATCTTTACTGGCAAGGAAATGATCCATGACCTTGGGGATTTTAATTTTCATAAAAAAATCAGATCGTTGAAAGTAGAATGTATGTAGTTGACTGTCATGATAACGTCAGAATAGTTCAAAAAAACCACCTCCCTTTGGGTGTAGTGATCTGTGATGGTCAAGTAAAATGGACAGTGACTTAGGCGGATGTTACAAATTGTTGCTCAAATAGACTTAGGGAGCGGGTATTAATTGCCGAAGGTATGCGTTTGGTGTTGTAAAAATGGATATATTTAGCAACAGCTCATGCCATTTTCACTTGGGTCTGGTAACGGTCACGACGGACGCGGCGATTCTACTTTAAACGCCTGAAAAAACGTTCCAAACTGCATTATCCCAGCAATTACCCCCGCTCATACTGGTCTTGATGCCGTTCTGCCAGCCGATATTGATAAGCGCGGCTGGCAATTTGGCTGCCCCGATTGGAACGATGGAGTAAGCCAAGCTTCGAGAGTCCGTCTGAAGTTAATCAGAATTCCGATTTCAAAGTATTACGGTCATCTAGTTCTTCAACTGTTTTATGAAATCCCCCTTTTCCCAAAAACTACGGGCAGAAAATGACCGTAGAGGAACAAACTCTTTTTCTAAACCCATTACTAACCAAGATGCGGGGATCACAAAAAAGTGCAGCACACCTTTTTCCTGCCCCATAAAAGTCATTAAGCCAATGAGTTTGCCACTGCTGTTAAAAACACCGCCACCACTGGCGCCATGGTTAAAACCTGCATTTATCTCGATTATTTGGTCTTGGTCATAAGGGTGTAAACCGACGACCTTACCGCCCATCGTACGAAGGTTTAAAGCATAAGGGTAGCCAGATATAGTAATGTCATCACCTATTTTAAGGGGTTCACTTTCAGCCAGTGTTGCTATCGGTAAAGTAAAAGGTTCGATTTTAAGAATACATACGTCAAATTCAGGTATTGCGGCTTGAGCAAGCACAGGATAAAGACGTTCTTCTTCAATTATATACGCACGATTTGCTGTTCGTGTCACATGACAGTTAGTTGCGATTGTATTGGGCGCAATTACCACACCAGATCCCATGCTTTGTTTGCCGCTTACCGAAAGTGCCTGTATTTTTACTATGCTGCGACTAAGCTCAATACCGTTAGGCTCAACCTTACTGATGTGGGAACAACTTAAAATGAATATTCCTATACATAGGCTTACTAATATTTTCATAGCCGATCCTATACTTAACGCGGAAGCGAAAAAAACCTATGTTAACCCCAATACATCCTGCATGTCATACAATCCGTTGGGTTTATCAGCCAACCAAACCGCTGCCCGAACCGCGCCATTGGCAAACGTCATGCGGCTAGAGGCTTTGTGGGTAATTTCTACCCGTTCCCCTTCATCGGCAAACATGACGGTGTGTTCGCCGACAATATCACCCGCACGGATAGTGGAAAAGCCGATAGTTTTACGATCACGCTCACCTGTAATTCCTTCCCTGCCATAGACAGCATAATCCTTCAAATCCCGATTTAAAGTTTTGGCGATAACTTCGCCCATCCTTAAAGCCGTACCTGACGGTGCGTCAACTTTATGGCGATGATGGGCTTCGATGATTTCGATGTCGGTATACTCACCCATAATCTTGGCGGCTATTTCCAACAGTTTCAAGGTTAGATTGACACCGACACTCATATTGGGTGCCATTACAATCGCGGTGTCTTTTGCGGCTTCGGCTATTTTGGCTTTTTGGGCATCGCTGTAACCTGTAGTGCCAATCACCAGCTTCTTTCCTACTTGCCGACATTGTTCTATGTAATCCATAGAAATGTCTGGGCGGGTAAAGTCAATAAGCACATCAAACTGTTTAATTGCTGAGGCCAGATCATCAATTACCTTAACTCCAGAAAACCCAATCCCTGCTAGTTCTCCGGCATCCTTGCCCAGCACGAGACTACCCGAACGAGCAACAGCAACCGCTAATGATAGATCTCCCGATTGAGCAACAGCCTTAAGCAAACTCAAGCCCATGCGTCCTGACGCACCGACTATGGCAACTCGCATCATGATTTATCCTGTCAGTTTATCGAAAAAACTTTTTACACCGTCCGTCCAGGAATGTTCCTGCGGGCTATGTTGTTTACCACCGCCGGTCAGGGAGGCATTAAGTTGTTCGATCAGCGCTTTTTGTTCCTTGGTCAAATGCACGGGTGTTTCGATGTTGACTTTGCAGATCAAATCACCAACCGCTCCGCCCCTGACAGGCTTAACGCCTTTACCGCGCAATCTGAACAATTTTCCCGTTTGGGTTTCTGATGGCACTTTTAACATCACTTTGCCTTGCAAAGTCGGTACGGAGATTTCATCCCCTAAACAGGCACTGCCAAAACTGATCGGCACTTCACAATACAAGTTTGCACCATCCCGTGTGAAAATCGCATGGTCTTTGACGTGAATCTGCACGTATAAGTCACCTGCCGGAGCGCCACGCTCTCCTGCTTCCCCTTCGCCAGCCAAGCGAATACGGTCTCCGGTATCGACTCCAGCCGGAATTTTTGCCGACAGTGTTTTGGTTTCCTGAACGCGTCCGTCACCACGACATACGCCGCAAGGATCTTTGATTTGTTTTCCGGTACCGCGACAGGTTGGGCAAGCTTGCTGCACGGAAAAAAAGCCTTGCTGCATCCGCACCTGACCATGCCCATGACAGGTGGAACATATCACAGGGCTTGAGCCTTTTTTTGCACCCGTGCTATCGCATTCCTTACAAGCCACAAGAACGGGGACACGAAGTTTTGATTCCGTTCCTGAGACCGCCTCTTCAAGCGTCAGCTCCAGGTTGTAACGAAGATCTGAACCCCGTTGTGCGCCGCGCTGCTTACCACCACCACCGCCAAAAATATCACCAAAGACATCGCCGAACACATCGCTAAAACTTTCACTGGTGAATCCTCCTGCGCGTCCACCAGATCCATCGACACCGGCATGACCGAATTGATCGTAGGCTGAACGTTTTTGGGCATCCGAAAGCACTTCGTAAGCTTCTTTTATTTGCTTGAATTTGGTCTCGGCGGCTTCGGGATTGTCTTTGTTCCGGTCTGGATGGAACTTCATCGCCATGCTGCGGTAGCTTTTTTTAATCTCCGCATCGCTGGCGTTGCGCTCAACACCCAGTAATTTGTAATAATCTTCTTTTGCCATAACGTAAATAACCGCCAACGTGGGCGGTTTTGTGGTGTGAATAAATAAAGGTGATGCTTATCGACATAAATAACACCATTACTCTATAAAAAATAGCCTTTTATGGCCTACTATTTGCCGTTAAACGTTTAAATAACCATTTTAAGCTATACCAAGTACAGCAAAGAACAAATATAACTGTCGGTATTGTTACCCATAAAGGAAATACATACAGATAAAGCAGCAGGCTTTCTTTACAACCGAAGCAACACATAATTACTTCTTGTTCCAGTTATCGCCTGCGCTTTACTGGCATGCATCATTTTTTGTCGTCTTCTTTGACTTCCTCAAACTCGGCATCAACAACACCCTCATCCGCTTTATGGGACGCAGAGCCTTGATTATCTGTATCATCACCTTCACCAGCCGATTTTTGGGCATAAACCCGTTCTGCCAATTTGCCGGAAACCTCAGCCAAGCTATTGGTTTTCGCTTCGATGGCATCTTTATCGTCGCCTTTGACCGCTTCTTTTAAGGCTTCAATTGCCGATTCAATCGCCGATTTCTCATCCGCTGCAACTTGGTCACCCAGGTCTTTCAAGGATTTTTCGGTGGCGTGTATCATGCCATCCGCTTGATTACGCGCAGAAATCAGCTCCTTCAGCTTACGGTCTTCATCGGCGTGTAATTCCGCATCCTTAATCATGCGTTGAACTTCATCATCCGACAAACCGCTGGAAGCCTTGATTATGATAGATTGTTTCTTGCCCGTCGCCTTGTCTTTTGCCGACACGTTCAATATACCATTTGCATCTATGTCAAAGGAGACTTCGACTTGTGGAATCCCGCGTGGCGCTGGCGGGATGTCCGCCAGATCAAAACGTCCCAACGACTTATTAGCAGAGGCAATTTCGCGCTCACCCTGCATAACGTGGATAGTCACTGCCGTTTGGTTGTTTTCTGCGGTAGAAAACACTTGCGACGCATTGGTCGGGATCGTGGTGTTTTTCTCGATCAGCTTGGTCATCACGCCACCCATCGTCTCGATACCGAGCGACAAAGGGATAACGTCCAGCAACAACACATCTTTCACGTCGCCCGCCAATACACCTGCCTGAATGGCCGCACCCAAGGCAACGGCTTCGTCAGGATTGACATCCTTACGTGGCTCTTTGCCAAAGATGTTTTTGACCATTTCTTGTACTTTTGGCATACGGGTTTGACCGCCTACCAAAATTACGTCGTGTATATCCGAAGTGGATAAGCCAGAATCCTTAATCGCCATTTCACAAGGGCCTTTGGTGCGAAGGATTAACTCCTCAACCAAGGATTCCAGTTTTGCGCGGGTCAACTTAACATTCAGATGCTTAGGACCTGAGGCATCAGCGGTAATGTAAGGTAAATTCACATCTGTTTGCTGGCTGGACGACAACTCAATCTTGGCTTTTTCCGCCGCTTCTTTCAGGCGTTGCAAAGCCAATGGGTCGTTGTGCAGGTCAACGCCAGTGTCCTTTTTGAATTCACTGGCAAGGTATTCAATAACACGCGAGTCAAAATCTTCACCACCTAAGAAAGTGTCACCGTTGGTAGACAGCACTTCAAACTGATGTTCGCCATCAATTTCGGCAATTTCGATGATAGAAACGTCGAACGTACCGCCGCCTAAGTCATAAACCGCAATTTTGGTGTCGCCCTTGGGCTTATCCATGCCGAACGCCAGGGCAGAAGCCGTCGGTTCGTTGATAATCCGTTTGACTTCCAAGCCAGCAATACGACCTGCATCTTTGGTGGCCTGACGTTGGGAATCGTTAAAGTAAGCGGGAACGGTAATTACGGCCTCGGTAACTTCCTCGCCCAAATACGCTTCAGCATCTTTCTTTAATTTCATCAGAATTCTGGCTGAAATCTCTGGTGCCGCCATTTTTTTGCCATTAACTTCGACCCAAGCATCGCCGTTTCCGGCTTCAACGATGTTATAAGGCACCATTTTGATGTCTTTTTGCACGACATCATCTTTAAAACGGCGACCAATCAAACGCTTAATTGCGAATAAGGTATTTTTGGGATTGGTGACGGATTGTCGCTTGGCTGATTGACCAACCAGGACTTCATCGTCATTCGTAAACGCGATGATTGAAGGCGTTGTACGCGCACCTTCGCTGTTCTCGATGACTTTCGCCACGCCATTTTCCAACACGGCGACACACGAATTTGTGGTACCTAAATCTATGCCAATAATTTTTGCCATTGAATGCTCCAGACTTGAATTTGTTAAGTAAAGTGAATGTTAAAACCGATATGAGGGCTGTTTTAGCTTATTCAAGCTTGTTTATTATCTTCTGAGGTTTTTTTTGCCGATTTTTCCGGCGATTTTGCCACGACGACCATCGCAGGACGCAATAACCGACCATTTAGCAAATACCCTTTTTGGAATACATTAACCACTGTATTGGGCGTTGCACCTTCCACTTCTTGCATTAACACAGCCTGATGCTGCTCGGCATTGAAAGGCTCGCCCACTGGATTTACCGTCATGACGTTGAATTTTGCAAATACGGTTTCAAATTGTTTGATGGTCAATTCGCTACCTTCACGGAATTTTTTGACTTCCTCGCTTTCACCAGTTGCCGCCTGAAGACCTAATTCAAGGCTATCTAATACCGACAATAATTCTTTGGTAAAACTGTTTAGCGCATATTTATGGGCATCTTCCAGATCTTTTTGGGTGCGTTTTCTCAAGTTTTCCATTTCTGCCTGAGTTCGAATTGCTTTATCCCAGTTTTCCTGGGCTTTTTGCTCGGCTGCTGCTAGTTCTTGCTGTAATTCTGCTATGAGTGTTTCTTGAGATGGCGGTTCATTCAGGGAGAGTTCTTCTTCTGCCAAACCTTCATCGGATAAGACTTCTTCGAGGATTTCCTCGTTTTCTTTTGAATCAAGCTGTGATTCAGTTTGTTTCTGATCAGTACTCATTATCGGTATGCCCTTTGTGTAAAATAAACGGTTTTGAAAACTTAATGAATCTCTGAATAAATTTGATTCCATTCATGGTTCGACGACCAAAGGAAGTGCCTATGGTGCAAGCTCACCACGAACGGAATTAACACAAAACGAAGGCAATCAACACAAACCGTTCGTCCTGAGCCTGTCGAAGGACTTATTTCAGGGTTTTCATAATGAAAAATATTGCTAAGATGATGGGGTCGCAGTTTTAGGATTCAAGGCTGCACCTAACAATTTTGCAGTAATATCAACAAAAGGGATGATTTTTTCGTAGGCCATTCGGGTAGGGCCGATAACGCCCAATACTCCAACTACCTCATCGCTAATGGAATAAGAAGAGGTGACTAAGCTACACTGATCAAACGCTTGATAACCGGATTCCTCGCCGATAAAAATCTGCACACCTTCGGCTTTCATACAGTGATCTAGCAAATGCAGTACGGACTGCTTTTGGCTGAATGCTTCGAATAATTTTTTCAGGTTATCCCGGCCAGCCAATTCCGAAAAACCCATTAAGTTAGTTTCCCCTGCTAATACATAATCTTCCTTCTTATCAGTGGGTTCTAACGCTAACTGGGCAATTTTAATGGCATCCATCATGCCTTGGTTCATACGTTGTTGATCTTCTTTGAGTTCTTTTAACACCGCTTCGCGCACCGCTTGCAGGCTGCGACCCGCATAAATGGAGTTGATAAAATTGGCGGCCTGTTGCAACTCAGAAGCGGAAAACTTCTTGTCGGTCTTGATAATTTTGTTATGGACTTCCTGCTCGTTGGTCACAAAAATGACCAGCACACGCGTATTGGATAGCGGCAAAAACTCTATGTGGCGCAAGCAAACCGTTTCGCGTCTGGGCAAGGTGACGATACCAGCCATTTGGGTCAATTCTGCGAGCAATCTTGAGGCCTTGCCGATTAAGTCACTGTTATCTTCCTTGGCAGCCAAACCTTCATGCAACCGAAACAAGTCTTTTGATTCCAATGGCTTGAAAGTTAACAAGGTATCTACAAACATACGGTATCCGCTGACGGTGGGAATCCGCCCCGCCGATGTGTGCGGAGAATGCACCAGCCCCATGTCTTCAAGATCTGCCATGACATTACGGATGGTGGCGGGGCTTAGGTTTAATTCTGAACCTTTGGATAACACCCGCGAACCCACGGGCTGACCATCGCTGATGTAGCGTTCCACCAGCGTTTTCAATCATTGCAGGGATCGTTCGTTTAAAATCTGTGTGTGTGCCATCTAGTACGCCAAATATAACTAGCACTCTTCCTTTACGAGTGCTAAATAAGGAAATTAACAGTACAACCGCAGCTTGTCAATGTATACGGTAGTGGCCATGCAAAACACGGGGTGTGTGCGTCAGAAAAACCATCTAACAATAGGCCATATTAGCCAGCGATAACCCTTGTTTGAGCTGTTATTAAGCGTATAGTTAAGCCAGATTTCTTGTAGGAGAATGTTATGAATGCAGACCAGATAACACCATTAATCCGGCGTTATATGCCCAAAAAGCCATTGGATTTTGTGCTTTACGGCGGGTTCGCCTTGGCTATTATTATATTAAGCAACCTGTATTTCAGCGTTAATCCCGATGACAGCAACTGGAATGAATTCAAAGAACAAAATCATTGCGTGCTACGTAAAACGGAATACGGCGTACAACGCTCTAGCTGGGTTTGTGATGATGGTAAGACGTATTTTCGCTGGATGCAGCAGCGGTAACTTAAGGGAATCTCTAAAAATTCAAAAAACTCCTTCTCCCTCTGGGTATAAGTATCTACACAAGTTTTCGGCGTAATAAAAACAACGAGTTGAAAGAGCAACGGACTCCCTCTCCTGCTGGAGAGGGTTGGGGTGAGGAGAATAAAATCAAGCAATTATATCCCTCACCCTAGCCCTCTCCCAGAGGGAGAGGGGATTATTAGAGGTTTCCTTAAATTAAAGATAAGACAAACAAAAAAGACGGTTTCGACTTACCGAAAACCGTCTTCGTGAGCTGTAAGTTTTAAATTATTACTTAGTCGTCAATTTACCGCTAAGTTGCGCTGACCAAACACCGCAAAAAGTACCAACCACAAAAGAAATTGAAATCACCAATAAAGGGTTACTCATAGAAAAGCCCAATAACACATCTTTATTGAGTTTATCAGGGGTTTGTAACAAATAGGCGAATGTTGAAGAATAGCCTAAAACACTGCAAGGTATCGTCGCAAGCCTGGGGATATTAGCAGCCAAGCACATTACAATTACCGCAGCACACACGGTAAATGCCGCCATAAACGGAAAACCTAACATGGTTGTTGGTGAAATTTCAGTCAACATAAGCGCTGTTGCCCATGCCATGAACACACCAAAAATGCCGCAGGTGATGTTATTGACAACCGCTTCCTGGTTAGCACCCAGCAAGAAATAAGCCGCCCAGGCGATAGTTGCTGCCCATATAAAAAAGATACCAGCAGTGAGCGGCAATACGGCAAAAAATGTTGCTACACCAGCGATAACGCCAATGCTTAAAGAAAGTGCTGTTAGTTTATCCACGCGAATTCTCCGAAACTCACCTCATTTTAATTATGAAGCCAGGTACACACTGAGGTGTTTCTATAATACCTGACGATTAGAACACGGGCTTCGTTTAACCCGTAGCGTAGGGAATATAGCAGATATTATCCTGGAGTTAAATATTCTGATTGTTGCGACCTTAAAACTCATCAATCAATGCCGTTAAAATGGCCTCTATTTGCAATACCGTTCGCACAGATATCATGAATTTCAATAGCCTTACCATGCAGATTAAACCCAGCTTGTTTAATTTCCACAATCAACACTTGACGTTATTTGGACACCACGCCCTGTATACAAACGTTTCCCATGATTCGATCACACTGAGGCAAATACTGTTGACATGATTTGAAGCATGGAAATAGCTATCACTGAAAGTCTTGGACCCTTAGCGTTAGTGGAGTGAAGATTGCCCGCGTATGAGACTATCGGGCGGCTAAGTGCAAGAAAACCTTGTCTGGCTTTGGGGGTCAATTATGAGGGATATTGCTTTTAAAGAGCATTCCCAGCCAACCCAGACTGGGAAATACCGGAATAACTAAAGGTAACCTCTAAAAATTCAAAAAGCCCCTTCTCCCTTTGGGATGCCTACATGGATGTAGGTAGTAGGGCAATGCAGGAGCTATTGCCGAGAAGGTTGGGATGAGGGCTTTAAAATCAAGTGGTTATTTCCCTCACCCTAGCCCTCTCCCAGAGGGAGAGGGGATTATTAGTGATCCCCTAAACATTACGCAGCTAATGGGGAAACCAATATT
This sequence comes from Methyloglobulus sp., assembly GCF_040079455.1. Classification (GTDB taxonomy): domain Bacteria; phylum Pseudomonadota; class Gammaproteobacteria; order Methylococcales; family Methylomonadaceae; genus Methyloglobulus. Next base: position 10,592 of record NZ_JBEBKJ010000101.1, read on the forward strand.
TTCTTACGACGCTTGCCCATCAAGCCAGCAAAAGCGGAACCGAACAACCATACAGCCGCTGGAACCGGCACAGGAGCAAGCGTATTAAGATTGCCGACAGACAGACTTTGCCAGTTTGCTCCGCCATCCAAACTAAATCGGCCGCCGTTAGCACCATTACAGCAACCTTCAGCCCAAAATGCTTCAAGGATGTGATTGCCTGATGTTAATGCGTTGGCACTGGAAGAAAGCAGTTGACTC
>NZ_JBEBKJ010000102.1:0-10608 GCF_040079455.1 Methyloglobulus sp.
AGACAATATTAATATTTCTAGATGGAAATTTTATTAGCCATTGATTTTACTTAAGAATATATTCAAGGCATCGTGAGAGGCTTGTTAAAATAAATTATTTTTGTATTCCTATTTGGAGGAAGAAGAGGATTTATCTCATCACATACCTGGACAAATATTGTTTTTGTCCAGGTATGTGATGATAAGGGGTAGAGTTTAGCGTTATAAATTCTCCCTTTTCAATTTATTAATTGAAACAGGCTTCGATATAGAGCGTTTTTACTGAGGGGATAAGCACTGCCCACTATTTCTAGCGGCAATATTAATGCATTATTTTACAATTAATTAGAAAGGAATGTCGTCGTCAAAATCATCATAATCCGGCGGCGGGGGTGGCGACATTGCACTTGGATTATTTTGTGGTGTTGCAGGTTGATATTGATTACTCGCCGGTGCAGCAGCAGGCGAATAGTTGGTATTTTGACCTTGTTCAGCTCCAAAATTGCCCGTTCCCCCGCTACGACTGCCCAACATGTGCAGTTCTTGAGCCAGAATTTCGGTCGTGTAACGGTCTTGTCCATCTTGTCCTTGCCATTTACGGGTTTGCAAACGACCTTCGACATAGACTTGGCTTCCTTTCTTTAAATATTCACCAGCTATTTCCGCTAAACGATTAAAAAAAACAATCCTATGCCATTCTGTCGCCTCTTTGCGTTCCCCTGATTGCTTATCTTTCCAGCGACTTGTCGTGGCGAGCCTGATACTGGTTATAGAACCGCCACTGGGCATCAAACGAACTTCGGGGTCTGCACCGAGGTTTCCTATCAACGTCACTTTATTTAGCATGTGTTTTCCTCATTTATTCAATTATGGTAATGGGTTTTATCAGGGAAACGTCCTTATCATTTATGGGTATATTGTGTAATCAACGATTGTAATTTTTGCCGATCTAATTGCTGATTATCCACTTTCAGATAAGCCACGCCTTCCTCATAATGCAAGGTGACATCCTCAACCCCTTTAAGCTTAAGCATTGCCGAGGTAAATTCATCCGCCCGTTGCTCAGTAACAGATTGCAGCGAGATCAACAGATTTGCCCAATAGCGCGGTGGTGTCATGCTAAATGACAACAACAACCAGCTTAGAGCCGCTAAAGCACAGAACAGGAACACGCCCTTTGCGCCGTATTCGCCATAACACCAGCCACCCATACTGCCGCCGATGCCAGCACCCAAAAACTGGCACGTCGAATAAATACCCATCGCGGTACCGCGTAAATCGCCAGGCGCAGTTTTGGAAATCAGGGATGGTAGTGTGGCTTCCAGCAAATTAAAGCCGCTAAAAAATAAGCACAGAAATCCGATGATGCCAAATAATGAGCTACTGAACTGCATTAAACCCAGCTCAGCCAGTACCAAAATTAGAATCGCCACTAAAAACACCGGCTTCATTTTGCGTTTTTTTTCAGCCAAGATCACAAATGGAATAATCACCGCAAACGAGGCGACAAATACGGGCAAGTAGACTTTCCAATGTTCGGCAGGTAATAAGCCAGCATCGCGCATCAATAACGGCACGACGACAAAACTTGCCATTAAGATGGCATGTAAAACAAAGATGCCATAATTTAATCGTAACAACTCAGGTTTTTTTAATACTTGAAAAAATGCCCCCGAAACAAGCTCGGCATCTCGGTGTTTTTTTGATTGTTGTGGCTGTGGCACTAGGAAGATAATCACCAAAATCGCCAATAAAGACAACACGGCAATCAACCAGAAAATGCCATGTATGCCGATGAATCCTGCAATAATTGGTCCCGCCGCAATCGCCACGCCAAAAGAAACACCTATACTCGCACCGATCAAGGCCATGGCCTTGGTGCGATGCACTTCTTGCGTCAAATCCGCCAACAACGCCATCACCGGTGCCGCAATTGCGCCAGAACCTTGCACGGCACGCCCTAAGATAATTCCATAAATACTGGTTGAAAGTGCCGCAATCACGCTACCAAAACAAAATAGTAACAGCCCAAAAACAATAATTTTCTTCCTGCCAATGCGGTCAGACACTAAGCCAAAAGGTATTTGCAATAAAGCTTGGCTCATGCCATAAATGCCGATAGCCAATCCGATCAACGACGGTGTGGAACCTTCCATTTGCTCGGCAAATAGCGACATTACCGGCATAATCAAAAACAAACCTAGCATCCGCAAGGCGTAAATACTGGCAAGAGACCAAGTTGCCCGACGTTCTGATGCCGTCATCGGGCTGGTTATATCCTGTACTTCTGTCAAGCACGCGCTCCTTGAATAGCGTTTAATGGGTTGTAGGAAACTTTTTAAAGCTTACAATCTCTGCATTATAACAATCTTTGTTAGCTTCATACCTCGGCATCTGCTTAACTCCAATAGGAATATCAAAATGACTGACATTCAATCCCCTACCCTGCCTAATCCCGCGTTACTTATTCCGGTTAATCCGGCGATTGAAAAATACATGCTCGGCTTGCTCAGTAAAACCGATCATCCCGTATTAACAGCCATGGAAAACTTAGCACGAGAACGAAACTTCCCTATTGTTGACCGTTTAGTGGGTGCGTTCCTGGAAACTCTGGCAAAGTCTATCAATGCCAAACGCATATTTGAGTTTGGCAGCGGCTATGGTTATTCCGCTTACTGGTTTGCCAAAGCGGTAAGTGAGCAAGGGCAAGTGATTTGCACCGATGGCGACCCGCTCAACAAAGCGCAAGCCCAGAAATTTCTCAGTGCAGCTAATGTATGGGATAAGGTTGATTTTCACACAGGAATGGCGCAAGCAATTTTTGCACAGACTGAGGGTACATTCGACATCTGTTATAACGATGTCGATAAAGGTGATTATCCCGAAGTGTGGCAAATGGCAAAAAATCGCATTCGTCCAGGGGGATTATATATTGCTGATAACGTATTGTGGCATGGACGCGTAGCTATGGCCGAGTACGAAGATGTCGTTCCAGGCTGGACAGAAGCTATTCGTGATCATAATGAGCAAATATTTGCTGATCCCGACTTTGACACCTTCATCAATCCAACCCGTGACGGGGTTATCGTTGCCCGTAAGAAGCTGTAGCTTTATGCTTTGCTTGTTTAACTTTTACCTCGCGGCATGGCTTTTATCGACTTGAAGCTCACCAGTTTTTGCGCTTCTTCGTCCCATAGGTTCAACCAGAGCGATTGAAAACTTTTCCGTAAGGTGAGTGGCGTAACGGACTGCAATACCGGTATTTCATTGAAACAACGTTGCAGATTGTAGTTGGGGATATTGGCCCGGACATGATGAATATGATGCAAACCGATATTGCCGACTATCCATTGCAATACGACGGGCAGTTGATAATAAGAACTGCCTTCCAAGCCTGAGCGGGTCAGATCCCAACCATCATTGCGTGACCAATACACATCTTCATATTGATGTTGAACGTAGAACAACCATGTGCCAACGCTAGCAGCCAGTAAAATAATCGGAAACTGCATTAACAGATAATTTTGAAACCCTATGGTTAAGCTCATCACGAGAATAAGGGCAGCAATAGCGACGTTGGTTAACATAACACTATAATTTTCACGCTTTTTGGCACCCGAACTAGGAAACCGATGGACAATCACAAACAGAATAAGCGGCGTAATACTGAATAACACCAAGGGATTACGAAAAACCCTATAGGCAAAACGTTTAGGTCTTGACGCTTCCAGATATTCGGCCACGGTTAGCGTCCAAACATCGCCTATGCCACGATTATCCAAATCCCCTGAATTAGCATGATGAATAACGTGGTTGCGCTGCCAATCTTCGTAAGGCGTGAAAGTTAAAACCCCCGCAATATAGCCGAACAAGCGATTACCCAATCGCCAAGGGAAAAATGCGCCATGACAGCAGTCGTGGAAAAGCACGAACAATCGCACCAAAAAGGCAGCTGCCGCTATCGATATCAGTAAGGTTATCCAAATAGATAAACCTTGTACGACGGTATATATCATCAACGCCCATAAGCCCACATAGGGTATGAAAGTATTGGATATTTGGACTAATGCCTTGCGGTAATCCGGTTGTGCGTAGATTGATAATGCCTGGATTAGGTCTTTCCGGTTAGGCTGGTTATTTTCGACAATTGTAGTTGGCACTACTTCGAGACTGCTAAGTTTCTGTGGCATACGAAAAAAAGAAGTTGAAATTTTTAATATGGCTACTCTTTTCCATACGTAATGGTTGTTCGAATCGAACATTTAACAGAGAAGTCCGCAGACTGGCTATACGAAACACAGCAAGGAAATCCTATTACTCAAGCGCATGATAAAAACCAAAAAACGGCTGTAGGTTAAAGTAATCTGCGGGAAAGTAAGTGTGGGTAATTTCGGGCGGTATACTCAGACGCTATTCTGCCTCATTTGACGAGAATAAGGAATAATGGATTTAATATTTATTACCCCTGTTTCGATTTTTGCTTGAACAAAAATCGAATATTCAAAGACCAGGCTACCAATCGATGGCTCTGTTGGCTTTGTACTCAGCACTTAAGCTATTTTTCTCTGTACATGACAAAAATTAACTGGCTGTTAGCAGCACCTCTATAGAAAGTGCTGGGGGTGGCACTGGGGACCAGTAATAAAAACAAATTTCTAAGTGGCTTAAGCGCCCTTGAAAAGACGTTAAACAATCCGGCACGGATACAATCCAGCCCGCACCCTAAAAAGCTTCGGGCTTTTCGCTAATGTGTTTTGACTTTGATGGGCAACACACAATCGTATTTACAATCGCCGACCTTGTGCGTCCAGCAAAGATGGCTGCCCGTTAGTTGACCTGCAATTGACCGCTTTTTATGTCTGCACAACAAAATGCAGCATTGAATTACATTTCAATGCGCCATATCAACTTTCTTGAGTTTTTGTCGTTTACAGAGGAAAAATATAAAAGAGAGATCTAGTCTAGCTTGGCTATAAAACTAAACCAGATCTCAAAAACGCCTACTCCTTGGCGGGCTGACGGCTTATCCCTGACACATCCTAGTAGCGCCAACCCACTCCATTTCCTAAGAACGAGCCTGCTGCTGCACCAATCCCGGCTGCTAGCGGGTGTCCATTACCCAGCTCATATCCAAATACTGTCCCTACTACACCACCTGCCAAACCTTGATGTGAGCGGTTATCATATCCACCTTGGTAGTGAGGTTGTGGCTGATAATACTGCTGTGGTTGTTGGTAATACTGTTGCGGTTGCTGGTAGTAATAATTCGCCTGTGGTTGCGGGTAGTAGTTATTCACTTGAGGTCTGTAACCACCTCCATGATGACCCCAACCATGATGGCCATGGTGTCCACCATGATGCCCATGATGTCCCCAACCATGATGGCCGTAACCACCATGCCTACCCCAATCATCGTCGTCCGCAAACGCAGCGGAAGAAAACAAAACCGCCAAAACTGCTAACTGACTTAAATAAAGTAATTTCTTCATGGCATTAATCCTATTTAGTTATTGTGAATATTGTTAAAAATAAATGCATTCCTTAAAGCTTGGCGATCATTTTACTGATTGAACATGAATGGTTGCTTAACAACAAAACTAAATACAACAATTTTAATTTTTTAACGTCTGCCAGATACCTCATTGCCTAGAAATGAACCCGCAGCCGCGCCAATACCGGCAGCTAAAGGATGGCCATTACCCAGCTCATAACCCAGTACGCTGCCAACTACACCACCCGCCAAACCTTGATGGGAACGACCATCCCTATAAACTGGGGGTGGTGGCGGTCCATAATAATTGCCTTGCTGGTTATAGTCATTTCCGTGATGCCTATGATGCCCGTGTCCATGCCCCCTACCACCACCAGACGCATACGAAACATTGGCAAACAGCATTACCAGCACTGTGATTTGTCCTAATAAAATTAACTTTTTCATTTTATCCTTATGTAAGTTGATTGTTTGTTGTACTGTCTATCTTGCACTTTTACGAGCGCATCATATATGGAGAGAACTTAACGATCACTTAAACTTTGGCTCCCTGAAAAAAAATTTTCTGGCTTCTTTTATCTTGCTAATTATTGGTTAAGACGGATTAGGTTTTAAACCGTAAGCGCTGAATTTACGGAAGCTTACCGCCTTCTCGAAAATCTGGTGACGAACTGGATTAGTGCTTCACAAAGCCTAATCAATAAGCTAAAAATAATGCCTTGTAATCAGCCCAATCATGAAACCATCATAGCTACTGTATAATGGCAATTATTGGTATTTGCTTACCCAAAATTCGCATAGAATCAAAGCTACGGTACTTTAGCTCTCACAAAAATAGAAACAAAATAGTGCGTTATTCAAATAATAATTCTGCCCACACTCTTTTAAATACACGACATCTCCATTAAATGAACAATTTCATCCCCGGACAACGCTGGATCAGCAGCAATGAATCTGAACTTGGCTTAGGCCTTATCCTTGAAGTCGAATTTAAGCGCGTTACCGTGCTGTTTTTGGCAAGCAACGAAAAACGTATGTACGCCAGCGATAACGCTCCCTTAACCCGCGTAAAATTCGCCGTCGGTGATGTTATTGAATCCGTTGATGAAGAAAAAATCACAGTCACTAATCTGATTGAAGAAGATGGATTAATAACTTATGTTGGCAAAGATAAATCCGGCCAGAAAATCTACCTGGAAGAAATTGAACTGAACCATAACATACAGTTCAATAAACCGCAGGATCGACTGTTTACTGGGCAAATTGACCCAAGCGCCTGGTTTTTATTGCGTTACCAAACTTGGCAATACTTACAACAGCACCAACAGTCGCCCGTAAAAGGGTTGCTGGGCGGGCGAACTTCCCTTATCCAACACCAGCTCTACATTGCCCACGAAGCCGCCAGCCGAGCTGCACCAAGAATCATGTTGGCGGATGAAGTGGGCTTGGGCAAGACGATTGAAGCGGGTTTGATTATCCATCAACGGCTTATCAATGGCTTGAGCAAGCGCATCCTCATTATCGTCCCAGAAAGCCTATTGCACCAATGGCTGGTGGAGATGCTCAGGCGTTTCAACCTGCGCTTTAGCATTTTCGATGAAGTCCGTTGCTTAGAAGAATCGGGTGATGACGGCTTTGATCCGGAAGACGACAATATCCCCGGTTTCCAGCGGATTAATCCGTTTGCCAATGAACAATGTATCTTATGCAGTCAGGAGTTTTTCTCTGCACATCCGCATCGCCAAAAACAGGCAATCGACGTTGAGTGGGATATGGTGATTGTCGATGAAGCCCACCATCTTGAGTGGAATCAACAATCCGCAAGCCCAGAATACCTATTTGTCGAGCAATTGGGGCTACTTTCACCTAGCCTTATCTTATTGACAGCAACGCCGGAACAATTAGGCCAGGAAAGCCATTTTGCCCGTTTGAGGTTACTGGATGCCGACCGCTTTTACAGCTTTTCCGCATTTGTAGATGAAGAAAAGCAGTTTGAACCCGTTGCCGAAGCCGCGAAATTGCTGTTGGGCAACCAAGCTTTAACTGTCGAAGTGCAGGCAAAATTGGCTGAATTGCTTAAAGAAGATAATGTTGCATCGCTGCTTAACAACCTGAATGATCCCAAAGAATCTGCCACAGCCCGTGATACCTTACTGAATATCCTGGTCGATCATCACGGCACAGGGCGGATTTTGTTCAGGAATTCGCGCCAAACCGTACGCGGTTTCCCGGAACGTAAGCGCCATGCTTATCCTTTAAGTGGAGAAGCGAATGAGTCCGATTGGGAGCAAGACCCCCGTTATCGCTGGTTGGTCGGAAAAGTCCGGCAACTTGCTGGGCAAAAAGCCCTGCTGATTACCAAATATGCACAAACGGCGATTTCTTTGGAACAAACCTTGAAGAACCGCGCCGGCATTGCTGCTGCCGTGTTCCATGAAGGCATGTCGATTATCGAACGCGACCGCGCTGCGGCCTACTTTGCCGACCAAGACAGCGCGGCACGTTTGTTGATTTGCTCAGAAATCGGTAGTGAAGGCCGTAACTTCCAGTTTGCCCATCATTTGATTTTGTTTGATTTACCGGAAAACCCCGATTTGTTGCAACAACGCATCGGACGACTGGACCGCATCGGGCAAAAGGAAACCATCCAGATTCACATCCCTTACCTCGATAATTCCAAGGAAGAAGTCCTTTATCAATGGTATGACGAAGCCTTGGACGCCTTTCACCTCAACAACTCCGCAGCGACACGGGTTGCTGAAATCCTGCATGAAGAGTTGATGGCTGTTTTGGCTAACCCCAATCATGAAGCTATCGCTGATTTGATTTCTAACACACAAGAATTGAATTCCGACATAGAAACACAATTACAAAATGGCCGTGACCTGCTGTTGGAACTGAATTCCTGCCGACCAGAAGAGGCCATGGAATTAATAGACCAAGTAAATAGCCTGGAAAAGCAAGGGACGCTCTGGCCTTACCTGGAAGACGTGTTTGAATGTTACGGTGTGGAAACTGAATTCCATTCGCCGGACTGTTTTATCATCACGCCCGGCGACCACATGCGGGTGTCCGGGTTTCCGGGTTTACAGGAAGACGGCATAACAGTCACCGTAAACCGCCAAATCGCCCTGGCGCGTGAAGATATGCAGTTTTTCACCTGGGAACATCCCACCGTAACCGCAGCGATGGACTTAGTGCTGTCCAGCGAAACCGGCAATGCGACAATCACTGTTGTGCGCAACAACGACCTGAAACCCGGCCAGTTTTTGCTGGAATGCCTGTTTATTGTCGAATGCAGCGCCCCCGCGCAACTGCAAATAGGCCGATTCCTACCTGCAACGCCCATCCGTATCCTCATTGACCAGAATTTGAAAGATTTGACACCAGCAATAGAACACCGCAGCCTGATAACAAACCGCACGTCATTCGATCAACAAAAAATCGTCGAATTCATCAACAACCAGCGCGAACATATCACCAAGATGCTGGCACTTGCAGAAGGAAGCGCTAAAACTGAAATGCAATCATTGATTGATGATGCCGCCAAAACCATGCTGGAATCGCTTTCCGCTGAAATCAAGCGGCTGGTGCGGCTTAAAAAAGTCAATCCAACCATCAAAGCCGATGAAATCGAATACCTTAAAGATATGACTTTGTTGGCGCATGAACATATACAGACAGCGCAGATTAGGTTGGATGCGGTTAGGTTTTTGATTACGAGTTAGGAATGTTTGTGAACAAGCTCCGTTCGTCCTGAGCTTGTCGAAGGACTTATACCCCACCAATTTTCCTAAATTAGAAAATCGTCATTCCGGCAGGGATTGCCGGAATCCAGAACACAGGGATGTGAATGTTAAATGTGTCGCTAACGCGACGATTATTTTTAATGTGGGTTCTCGTACCCACGGACGAGATACTTTCTTTTGCTTCGCCAAAAGAAAGTATCCAAAGAAAAGGCGACCCAGATGCCGCTTAATCCCTGCGCTTCTCGCATTTACCAAGGGTTGTCAAAAGGTCCATTTGACAACGTGCGGCATCCCTGCCGCACCCCTACGGGCCATTCCCGATAAATGCTCCGATGCTCGGCGCGGCATACGGGAAGGAATGGAAATTGTAGGTTGAATTATATACGTAGTTAAATTGAGGATAGTGATAAGGTGAATAATTACAACCAAAACGAAATCTACGAGAAGAGTGCAGTTGCTTTTATTGATATTCTTGGATTTAAAAACGCACTGGATGATGTATCAAGGGCGAGAGATATTCTGGATGCTTTATCTGATATAAAGAAAGAAATTGATTGGCACTATTCTTCTGGTTTTTATAAAGACTTTAAAGGTATAGAGAACGAAATAATGGCTTTTTCTGATTCAATTGTCTTTTCAGGATTAGAACATGCAGCAATTATCGTATCGCTAAACGCTTTGAAATTTAGTCAACTATTAATTAGAAAAGGATTTCTGTGTAGAGGCGCAATTGCATGTGGAAATGTATATCATAAAAATGGCATTTTATTTGGGAATGGTTTGGTAAAGGCATATAATGATGAAATGACATTGGCCAAATATCCAAGAATTATATTAGACAGTAATATAGTAGAAATGCTCAACGAAAGCAATAATACTTCAGACGACTTTGCAGGGCTAATTAAAACAGACAAAGATGGAAGTAAGTTTTTAAATATTCTTTATGAAGATGATGACAAAAACCTAAAAGCCAAGTTAACTGATTTAGTACAAAATGAATTACAAAAAATTTCCAAAGATAACCATTCGATAAAACAAAAATTAATTTGGCTTCAAAGCGAATATAATTTGGTGTAGAGAGCGAGTATGACACGAATTCTCAGATAGACTTTATAACCCTTAATCCAGTCACATTTCAAGCTTAATACTATGAATACATACATTATATATTTATTGTTATATTTAGTTATTTTTATTAGTGTGATAAATTTCTTGAATGATGCGCATAACAATATAATTAAAGAGAAAATAAAGAAGGAAGAAGATCAGAAAAAAATACGGAATCTTGAAATAGAAGGTTTCTCTGGATATGTAGATGCATGTGTTTTACTTAGCTTTTTTAGAAAAGAAGATGCAGTAGTATTATTAATAAAATGGATTGAAGATAAT
>NZ_JBEBKJ010000103.1:0-10367 GCF_040079455.1 Methyloglobulus sp.
CCCTAAACCGGCCGGAAATTGTTTCGGCAACACGAACATTACCAGACTTTTTTTAACTTAGCCACAAACAACCGACCTTTGCTTTTGTGCGGTTTATTTTGCCGAAAATACCAATACTGGCCATCTGAAAAAAACCTGTCTTTTTGAAATTAAATATTAGGCATTAATACAAAGCAGACCCTGGCATTTGCCAAGTTTGATACAAGTTGAATCTCTCCAGTCGACCCGTTGCAGTCTATCGTGAGCTGGCAGCGAATGACCCCCGAACCTCAAACCAGTCGGTCATTCCGCATCAAAAACAACCAGATGATTTCATTTTTAGGGTCAGATCAAAACAACCTTCGTTACTTACCCTATTATTCCAGAATCATTTCGTTGTTGACTTGATTAGGTCAGCATTCACAAAGATTTGTTTTTGGAAGAAAAAAGCCACATTCACCAAAGCGATCATGACCGGCACTTCAATGAGCGGCCCTATCACCGCCGCAAAAGCCGCCCCGCTATTGATGCCGAATACTGCCACGGCGACGGCAATCGCCAGTTCAAAGTTGTTGCTGGCGGCAGTGAAGGCCAATGTGGTTGTTTTAGCGTAATCCGCACCAATGGCTTTACCCATCGCAAAGCTCAATAAAAACATCACCACAAAGTAGATCAACAGTGGGATAGCGATTCGCACGACATCGAATGGCAATTGCACAATCAACTCACCTTTGAGCGAAAACATCACGACGATGGTGAACAACAAGGCAATCAGGGTGAGCGGGCTGATTTTCGGTATGAAACGCTCTTGATACCAGTCTTTGCCCTTGGCACGAATTAAAATAAAACGGGTCAGGAATCCCGCTATAAAGGGGATGCCTAAATAAATGAAGACGCTTTTAGCAATCTCACCAATGGTAATCGCCACGAGGCTGCCTTGCATTCCAAACAACGGTGGCAGTACGGTAATAAAAATCCAAGCATACACACTGTAAAACAACACCTGGAATACGCTATTAAATGCAACTAAACCTGCTGCGTATTCATTATCGCCTTTAGCCAATTCATTCCAGACAATCACCCTCGCAATACAACGGGCCAAGCCGATTAAAATCAGCCCGGTCATGTATTCAGGATAGTCCCGCAAAAAGAGCATGGCCAAGGCGAACATCAATACCGGCCCGATTATCCAGTTCTGCACCAATGAAAGAACCAATACCTTCCAGTTGCGGAATACATCCCCCAGTTCTTCGTAGTGCACTTTGGCTAACGGCGGATACATCATCAAGACCAAGCCCACGGCAATCGGGATATTGGTCGTTCCCACCGAAACAGCGGTATTGATTTCGTTGACCTCTACCGGAAAGAAAAAGCCAACGCTAACCCCAATCGCCATTGCGATAAAAATCCACAAGGTAAGGAAGCGGTCAAGGAAGGATAAGCCGGTTTGGGTGCACGGTTCACAAGTCGGTTGGTTCATTTTTTGATACTCTTAATTTGTCGAATTTGGTTGAGATAATTCCAAAAGTCGTTCCACGCCAATCGGTTCCTCTTTGAGTAAAGGCACTACGGCATAACGCTTCGCATGGACAGTCGCTACGGCTTCGATCTCTTTTAATTCATTAGCCGCACGCTGACGTAATAAGGGTGAATGTACCACTGTGGCGGCGACACTGTTATTGATGACCCATGCCCAAGGCTCAATGCCCGCACGGCGCAAGTCGGCTTGCAGGTTGGCGGCTTCCAAAACTGGTGTGGTTTCCGCTAACGTTACCAGCAATACTTTGGTTTGTTTGGGGTCTTGTAATTGCATCATGGGTGTTAGGTAATGGACTTCAGAACCGGCCATCTGGCGGCTCACTTCGCGATGGTATGCGCCAGTGGCATCTAACAGTAGTAAGGTATGTCCGGTCGGGGCGGTGTCCATGACCACAAATTTCTTGCCTGCTTCACGGATGATTCTTGAAAATGCCTGGAAAACGGCAATTTCCTCGGTACACGGCGAACGCAGGTCTTCCTCAAGCAATGCCTTACCTTGGGCATCAAGGTTTGCGCCTTTGGTCTCAAGGACGTGCTGGCGATAACGTTCGGTTTCTTCATGGGGATCAATCCGACTAACCGTCAAGTTATTCATAACGCCACTTAAGGTTTCGCTCAAATGCGCGGCGGGGTCCGAAGTTGTGAGATGCACCGGCAGGCCGCGCTTGGCTAGGTTAACCGCAACGGCGGCGGCCAATGTGGTTTTACCCACGCCGCCTTTACCCATCAACATCACGAGGCCATGTCCATCTTCGGCAATCGTATCAACCAGTGTTGATAGGCTGGGTGCCTGAATGGCTATAGTGGTAGCTTCGTTTTGTGTGCTGGATGGCGCCGCTGTGGTCAGTAAGTGTCGCAAGGCTTCCAAGCCAACCAGGTTAAACGGTTTTAGCTCAATACGGTCGCAAGGCAGGGTTTTTAGCACGTCGGGCAAGCTTTCCAATGCGAGTTGTTCGCGCTGGAAAAGTGCTGTTGCTAACGCATCTTGTGCCGCTTCTGCTTGCGGCAGCAGTGCGTTAATGACCAGGTATTGCTGTGACAAGCCAATGGCATCCAGTTCCTCATGTGTCCTCGCCACTTCGCGTAGTGTTGATTGTTGGGCACGGGCAACCAGGATGAGCCGGCTACGCTGTGGGTCAGCTAACGCATCAACCGCCGCTTTGTATTGGGTTCGCTGTTTTTCCAGTCCCGCTAAGGGGCCGAGGCACGAAGCATCACCTTTGCCTTCTTCAAGAAAGCCATTCCAAGCTCCCGGCAATTGCAGTAACCGGATGGTATGCCCGGTCGGTGCGGTATCAAAGATAATGTGGTCATAACCGGCGGTTAACGCCGAATCGACTAACAGCGCCGTAAATTCATCGAAGGCGGCGATTTCCGTCGTGCAAGCACCGGACAGTTGTTCTTCGATGCCTTTGACTACCGCATCCGGCAAAACGCCACGCACCGGGCCGACGATGCGGTCGCGGTAGGCTTGTGCGGCGGCTTGCGGATCGATTTCCAGTGCCGCTAGATTCGGCACGGCCGTCACCGTTGTGATTTGGTTGCCAATGGTGATGCCGAAGACCTGTCCCACATTGGAAGCAGGATCAGTGCTCACCAATAATACCCGCTGTCCTGCGTCAGCCAACTGGATCGCGGTTGCACAAGCGACTGAGGTTTTGCCCACGCCGCCTTTGCCGGTGAAAAACAAGAAACGCGGCGGCTGGTCAAGAAATTTGAGGTTATTCATAGCGGTAAATCCTATTGGTGATGCCAGAGTTTTACGGCTAATAACAGTAAAATCATAGTTTGGAAGGAAAAAACACAGCGCCTGGGATCATCCCCAAAAGTTGAGCATTTATTTGTAGCTGATTTGACTAGGCGCATTTGCTCCCGCTGCAACAGCCGGATGGTTTAGGTTGTTCTGCCTCAGTAATTCCCGTCCATCGAGCCAGTTCGCTGCGATGCGGATAGCGTCCAGCTAAGGCGACTTCGCCATCGACCAGTATTAAGGGCAAAGCTTCCTCGCCGGAACGCTCTAGATAACCTTTAACCAGTTGGTTTTCAGCAAAGGCCATCGGTTGTTGTGCCAAGTTAAAGCGCTCGATCTGCACGCCGTTCTGTTTCGCCCAGTCCACATCTGCGGAAAAGCCGACTAATTCTTGATCGACATCGACGCCACAAACGCCGGTGCTGCAACACAATGCGGGATCAAATACTTGGATAGTGGTCATATTGGTTCTCCTAAAATTATGGTAACAAATTGCCGATGCGATCCAGCTCGGCTTTCAAGCGGTCACGGTCATTCTGTAATTCATCCAGCGGCAAGGCCAGGAATTGTTCAATACGGTAACGAAGGATGCGATAGGCTTTCATGAAGGAAGCGGTAATTTCTTCTTCTGTGCCTTCAACATGCGCTGGGTCTTCGACGCCCCAATGGCTGCGTATGGCTGAACCTAAATAGACTGGACAGGTTTCATTGGCCGCATTGCCGCACACACTTAGCACAATATCAGGGGTGGCGGGTAAATCATTCCAGGATTTGCTGTAATAGCCTTCGGTTGAGATGCCTTGGCTGTTCAACAGCGCCAAAGAACGTGGGTGGACTTTGCCGGTCGGTTTGCTGCCTGCGCTCATGCCTTCCCAGCCTTCCGGGGCAAGATGGTTGAAGGTGGCTTCGCCTAGGATAGAACGGCAGGAATTGCCGGTGCAAAGAAACAGTACTTTCATTATTGTGGTCTCATGTATATTAATTAATTGGAATCTTTAATTTGTCCGATGTTGTCCATTTCCCGCTTGATGGTCAGTTCATCGAGTTTGGCAAGCGGCAAGACTGAGAACAGCCGAACCCGTGCCATGATGTAATTCAATACATTTTGGAAAGCATGGCGTTGTTCCTCAAGGGAACCTTGGATAGCTGCCGGGTCTTCAAGCCCCCAATCTGATGTTATTGGGTGACCTGGCCATATGGGACAGGGTTCACTCGCTGCCTTATCGCAGACGGTGATGATGAAATCCATTTGGGGTGCATCTGGTGTGGTAAATTCATTCCAGCTTTTGCTTCGGAGTTTTTCAGTCGGGTAACCCAGTTTTTCAGTTAGTTCGATCGCTAAGGGATGGACAATGCCTGTTGGATGGCTGCCCGCGCTGTAAGCGTTGAACCGATCTTTGCCTATCGTATTAAATACCGCCTCGGCCATGATGCTACGAGCCGAGTTGCCGGTACACAGGATTAGAACATTGAAAATCTTATCGCTCATGAACAATTGCTCCCGGATGACGAAGGGCAACAAGCCGATTCGGCTTTTTTAATGGGAACCGGGGTATCTTCGCCAAAAATGGGGATGGTCGAAAGGGAATGAAACGTTTCCCAGGCAATGCCTTGGGGATCAATCGTCCAATACTTATTGCTTTCGCTGTAACAGCAAGCAGCCCCCTTTTGTTCTGCAACCGGCAACGCCGCTTGGGTAAACTGCTGGTTAAGCTCTTCCAGTTCGTCGTCTGATTCCACTTGGATGCCCAAGTGGTCTAACCCCGCTTTAGCGCCGCGCTCGGAAATCGCGAAATTGATCCGAGGATCGTCCAGCATCCACTTGGCATAGTCGGGTTTGGTGACGTTAGGTTCTAGTCCAAACAACGCCGAGTAGAAACCGATACTTTCATCAAGGTTATTGACCGATAGATGGACTTGGAAGCGTTTCATAAATGAGGGTTTCCTAATTAAGGATGTAAAAGGTTAAGCGTCTTCTTCGCAGCACGGCGTTTCCACACCGCAAGCAACACCGGCACAGCAATTTTCCGTGAGAAAGGCCAAGAGTTCATTCATCACCTTAAAATTAGCTGAATAGTAGATATAGCGGCTTTTTTGGCGGGAATTAACAATCCCCGCATAGCTCATTTCTTTAAGATGGAAGGACAAGGAAGAAGGCGGGATGCCAGTGGTTTCACTGATTTTTCCGGCGGCCATCCCATCAGGCCCGGCTTGGACTAAGGTACGAAAGATCGTAAGCCTGGATTCTTGGGCCAATGCAGAAAGGGTGGTTACGGCAGTTTTATTTTCCATATTTCAATGTTAATAGAAATATAGAATATGTCAATGATTAATTGACTTGATGCCCTTTAGTTGCGTTAAGGACTACAACAAGAATTCTGTTGTTGAATAGGTGGGCATTTAACTGAACCGTAGGAGCAGAACACACAACAATCCCCCGCTTTGGGTTTGAGGAGAAAACCACACTGTTTGCAGTCATAAAAAAACTGGCAGGCATCCGTGGGCATGGTCTCGGTTTCACGGTGGCCGCAATGGGGGCAAGTAATGGTCGATTCCAGGATCGTGCTTTTTAGGGTCATGGTTTTTTGACGGTAGACGGGTAACCCGCGTTGGTGGTGGCTTCCGTTAATTTGGCGGTCGTTGTTACGGCATCATCGAAGGTTACTGTTGCAATCTTGCTGTCATAATCGATCTCGACTTGCTGCACACCATCGACTTTGTTTAATGCTTTTTTGACGGTCAATGGACACACCGAACAGGTCATGTTTTGTACTTCGAGCATCACTGATTGGTTCGCCGCCATCACGTTGCTGACCATGAAAATGGTTAGGATCAGAAGAGGTGCAAATGGTTTTTTCATAGGGTTGACCTTAATAAAACAGGGGGGCGATCCAGGGAAAGACAAGCAAACCCAATAATGGGAGGGTGACTAGCCAGTAAATAATGCGCTGTTTGCCCTGGGTTTCTTCATTAGCGCAAGCCATGCCTGGATTACATTCTTTGGGGTTCAGATAGAGCTGATAAAAAGCGAAACCGACAAAAGCCAGTGTAAGAATTATGAATAAGGGGCGCACCGGCTCTAAAACTGTCAAATTGGCTAACCAAGCCCCTCCCAAGCCAAGGCTCACGAAGAATAAAGGGGCAAAGCAACAAAGGCTGGCACCCATGCCGGCCAACACACCGGCGATCATGGCCTGTTTTTGATTCATGGGAATAGCTCCAGTTAAACCTATGGCTTATGATAAGCCCTGTACCTAACTACGGAGTCAAGCCTGATGACCCAAAAGTCGTTTACTATTGGCGCATTGGCTAAAAATGCGGGCGTAAACATCGAGACTGTCCGGTTTTACCAGCGGCGGGGATTGCTGGTAGAACCTGAAAAACCGCTTGGCGGCATCCGGCGCTATAACGATAGCCATACCCAACGAATCCAATTCATAAAACACGGGCAAACGTTGGGCTTTTCTTTAGCTGAAATCGAAGACTTGTTAAGCCTTGAGGACGGTCAACATTGTTGTGAAGCGCAAGAAATAGCGATCCACAAACTGGAATTGATTCGGGATCGGATTGTGGGCTTACAAAAAATGGAAGTGGCCTTGTCGGATTTGGTAAAGCGTTGTGAAGAAAACTCTGGCTCAGTGACTTGCCCACTTATCGCTACCTTACAAAAAGAAAAGCCATAGGGTGAGCCAGTTAAATATGAAGTGGGTTTAGCCCTGATATTTGGGCTATGACGGAAAATTTGTTAGGGCGTTTGCAGTTTGCACGCTATTGCCCCGTGCCACCTACCTGTCCTATTGCGTTTTCGCCTGGTTGCAAACCGACTGGATTGTGGTCAATAGTTAACCCATACAGGACAACTGACGCAATAAACAAGGCAGTAGCGGTTAGGACAATGATCACTTGTGCATTAGAAACTGGCATGTCACAGGCATTATTAAGTATGAAAATGCGTCTTGGAAGGTCGGCGACCATGATAATTTGTATCACGAGCAAAACATTCGCGGCGGTGATGCCCACTGTTCCAGCCCAAGGGGCAATTACCGTCATTAGGGCAAGAGCCAGAGATAAAGCGTAAGCGCCAACCAAGTAAATCAAGAAATTAATATCATTTAAAAACTTGAAGGCCTCGGCACTTCTGGCCATGAAATGACTATTTATTTCTTTTTTAAGGGCGATGAAGATGCTTGTGGCAATTCCTGCTGCTACTGTAGCGCCACTAATTAAAGCTGTGGATTCTAATGCCCCCCAGAAGGACGCTTTAAAATGGATAGCGGATGATAAAAGCAAAATTGAACCACTTAAAGTAATTTGCGCTATGGCGATAAGACCCGTGAGGAAAGAGGTATTTCTTGGCATGGCGGTATTTACCGATTAAATCATTAAAATTTATGTGTCGTATTGGATACTAACATGGCTATTTACGCCATGCCCCAGGTAATGTAAAACGCACTGCCTCTTCTTGACTGACACATATCCTCGAAATGGTAAAAGTTTTTCCATTGGCTAATTATCCTCTTCATCCTTCAATGGCCTATTCCATAATAAAAAGCGTAAAATTATAAGCGACGCAATAGCATATACCTGAAAAGAGGAATCTACGATGAGCGGTTGCTGTGACAGTGGTTGTACTTTAGATCGGCTACGCGAAAGGCAGCCTGGGACCCTCCAGATTGTTCTAGGTATCAATGCCTTGATGTTCTTCGTCATCGCTTCCGCAGCGCTGTATGGCAAATCAACCGCATTGCTGGCTGATAGCCTGGATAACCTTGGTGATGCATTGACCTACGGCCTTAGCCTTTATGCGGTTTCAAGGAGCACCGCCGTCAAAGCCAAAGTCGCCTTGTTTAAGGGATGGCTTATTTTTCTTGCCGCTCTTGCTGTGGCCGCTCAAATTGCTTACAAACTTTACGTCCCAAGCTTACCCTTATTCGAAGTCATGGGTGCTTTTAGCCTTCTTGGCGTGCTAACTCAGTTTGTCTTTTTCTGCTGTGGCGGCATCGCAAAGAAGACATCAACATGAGTTCGGTATGGGAGTGTTCGAGAAATGACATCGTATCCAATCTTTCGGTATTTGTGGCGGCTGGAGCCGTTTGGTTCACCGGTTCAAGCTGGCCTGACAGGGTTGTTGCTCTTGGACTCGTGTGTTACTTAATGCGTTCTGCTATCCATATTATTTCTTCCGCCAAGGCAGAAGCTAACGGCACTTTAACAAGACAACCCAATGTTTGAACTGAAAACGATAGCCTTATTTCTCATTACCGCAGTAGCGGAAATAGTCGGTTGTTATTTGCCTTATCTTTGGCTCAGGGAGGGCAAGCCTATTTGGCTGCTTCTTCCAGCCATTTTTAGTTTAGCGCTTTTTGCATGGTTACTTTCGCTTCATCCAACAGCGGCGGGGCGTGTGTATGCGGCCTACGGCGGGGTCTACATTTTCGTCGCTATTTTATGGCTTTGGTGTGTAGAGGGAGTCAAACCGACTATCTGGGACATTACCGGGTCTTTAGTTGCCTTGATAGGCATGGCAATCATTATGTTCGCACCTAAAAATACGTAACCTAACATTCCAGAGGACGCAAAACGGATAGGCAACAAATTTTGGTGGCCACCTAGTAAAGAAAGGCAACTAAAGCAACGTTAATGAGTTTAAAAAAGAATGATAAAGATTGTTTTGATCACTCATTGAAAACGAAGGTCTGTTTACCATGTTTGATAAAAAGCATTCGGATAGTTTGAAGGGCCGCTCCTGGCCGGAAATTGACCATCAAAATTTGGCTCAATTAACCCTTTGCACCGACTGCTTTTATGATAGTTATGCTGCCGCTTAAGGCCTTGGACGGCCAACAACCTATGATTTGGAATTAAGCAGCTTCCCCAATTTGTCGTTCGAGGTTAATTTTCATGTTAGTAAAAGAAACCTCAAGCAAGCTATCCTCCACTTTGTAGTTCTCTTTCTCTTTAAACCAAGAAAGCACCTTAGCCAAATGCCAAATTGTTGTGCTGCCCTCATGGATTGGGGATGGGAAGGACGACCGATATTTTATATAAAGGTTTCTGATGTTTTGGCGGCTGCACCCCAGAATATCTGCAATATCCGTCAACCCCACAAAATCGGGTGTGGCTTCGATTAATTTCGCTTGGGGTATTGCTTTGTTGACATCGCTTAATGCGCTTGAGACGGCCTCTGATGCTGACTTAGAATCCCTGGTGAAATTCATGGCGATTCTCCCAGGTTCCCCAATACCAATAATCGCATCCCCACACCCAGCCTCGTAAAGCTGATCTAGCAGGGTTTCTGGTTCGCATTCAAGAGAAGCGATATCAAACTTCAAAGTGAAATCATATTCAGCCATCACTTATTCCTCATTATTATCGGTGTTCTTTTGCATAATGCAGTTATCGACAATTCGTCGAATTTGTTTGGCGTGATTTTGCGGATTTTTGGGCGTACTCCAGATACTCGCCCTACAAAACTCACCGCACCTGCAAGCCCTATCGTTATAGGGACAATACATTTGACCCCAAGCATGAGACCCGCCCTCTACAATCCGCCATCCTTTGCTCGACGCATAGTCCAAAGCCGCCGCGATCTCTTTATTCTGATGGGGCATTATTTATCTCGGTATTTATTTAAAATGCTAGTCTTTATACTGATGGTTGTCAATTGACAATTAACGATTTGATAAAAAAGTAAGATGCTTTGTGTTTTAACCCTAGCTGTAATTTCAATTACTGGGCAGTATTTGGATCGTGCTGGATTAATTCTTGTAAATACTTTTCCCAAACCAACAGCGCAGCCCTTTTTTCTTGTAGATAATCGTATCGGTCATAGTGTTTTGAACTGACATCGGTGAGCGCATGGTTTTGTATTCGATCCCTAATGCTTTTTTCAATACCGATTTCACCCATCCTGGTTTTTACAGTGCGCCGCAGGTCCCTCGGAGTAAATTCCTGTACACAGCCAAGCCTTGCAATTGCATGAGCTAATGATGATTTGTTAAGAGTGTTTACATAAAGATACATTTTGGCTATAGTAACTTCCTTAATCCAAAGGAGGCGCGGCTATGGCAATCTGTAAACATTGTGGTGTTGAAGAATC
>NZ_JBEBKJ010000104.1:0-10183 GCF_040079455.1 Methyloglobulus sp.
GACGCCGTGTCGGATGGCCTTGCATGTTGACTACGCTTCCGCTCGCGCTCCAACTCCGTCAACACGCCCGGCCCCTACGGCTACGCGGGGGTCGTCGCACACCGCTCCACTAACGTTACGCTTCCGTGTACTCCTTCGCAGTCTCGGTATCAGATTGAGAACTGACGGAAACATATTCCCCCGCAGCCATCGACATTGCTCCTGCCACGAGACCAGCAACGCCTGTAAGCAGTATTTGTGCGCTGTCGGCATTCGCCGCCGCTATGCCAAGCACGAGGCTTGCCGTTGACACGATGCCGTCATTAGCACCCAAAACAGCGGCGCGAAGCCAGCCGATGCGTGTTGCGTAGTGTCGCTCAAAATGGGATAGGTGCATTTTTCTCCTAGTGTCTATATTTGATTAATATGTGTCGATGGTTTCTTTGTTGTTTAATTTTAGCTGTCAACTTTAGCAGAGCTTATCGCAAAACAACTTCATTTTCCTTGATTCATGTCAACAGCAGCATCTTCTTATGGTGTTATCCTAAATCACGTTTTCGGAGCTGCCGAACTCGCAACTTTAAAGGATGTAGCATGGAATCAACAAAATTAATAAAAGTCTGGGATCTTCCCGTCAGAATTTTTCATTGGCTGCTGGTTGCTGGATTTTTTGTGGCCTACCTAACAGAAGAAGAGCTATTAACCATCCATGCTTGGGCGGGCTATCTGGTGCTTGGTTTGCTCATCTTCCGTTTGTTATGGGGATTTGTAGGCAACGATTACGCACGATTTGCCAGTTTTTTATGTAGCCCAGCTAAGTCCTACGCGTACCTTAAGGACGCAATCGCACTAAAATCTAAACGTTATCTTGGCCATAATCCAGCCGGAGCAGCCATGATAGTGCTGTTAATCATCAGTTTATTCATGACCGTCATATCAGGTCTTGTAGTTTATGCTGCTGACCAAAACTTAGGGCCGCTCGCTGGTATGATAGGGGGCCAGCAATGAAAAGCTTTGGGAAGAAGTACACGAAATCGCAGCTAACTTTACCTTGCTACTGGTGATTTTACATGTAGCAGGTGTTGCCTTCGAAAGCGTTTTGCACGGCGAAAACTTAGTTAAAGCGATGTGGAATGGATACAAGAAATCGGATAATGCC
Source organism: Methyloglobulus sp. (assembly GCF_040079455.1). Classification (GTDB taxonomy): domain Bacteria; phylum Pseudomonadota; class Gammaproteobacteria; order Methylococcales; family Methylomonadaceae; genus Methyloglobulus. Next base: position 1,139 of record NZ_JBEBKJ010000104.1, read on the forward strand.
GATAGCTAATTATTATTTTGAACTAAGCACAAGTTAGATGACCCAAATTCTGGATTGATCGATAACCAAATAATCAATTTGATCACATTCCTGCTAGATTGCAATGCCTTTACGAGGGGTAAAATTATGAAAGAGCTAGACACTATCACCGTTGGACTGGCGCAGATGCAACAACAAATGCTGGATTATATGCAAACGCATTGGCGGCTATTTTTATTTGAAGGCCTATTTTTTATTCTCCTGGGCTTTTGTGCCTTTATTGTCCCCCAGTTTTTTTCCGTATTCATCGTCATTTTCCTGGGCTGGATTATTATCATTGGCGGCGTTACCCAGCTAAGCCGGGTCTTTTTGCTCCCAAAAACATCGGGATTTGGCTCGTGGCTAGGACTCGGCATTTTACAACTGGTCGTGGGTTTTTTGCTTATCGCGGATCCTATTGCCGGTGTCCTCACGCTAACAATGATGATGGCGTTATTTTTTGTGGTTGAAGGCACCATAAAAATTTACATGGCATTGCAAATGCGTCCTTTGCCACAATGGGAATACGTTCTCTTCAGCGGCATAACGGCAGTGGTGTTAGCGCTCGTCATGGTGGCGTTCTGGTCTGATATCCCGCACTGGTTATTGGGGGTATTTTTGGGGGTCAATATGATCATGTTGGGCGTAGCGATGGTGAAAATGGGTCTAATGCATAAAGCCACCTGATACGGTTCAATAGATTCGGGAAACAAGAATGATTATGGCGCAATCATGCCATTTTGCAGACAGCTTTCTTCATAGTTGAAGATAATATTGGTATCGGGTAGGATCAGCACTTCATCCTTATCCTTATAGTTTAGCCGGAACAACATATCTTTGATAACATTAAGGCGTGCGGTTTGCTTGTCGTCTGCCCCAACGATAGTCCAGGGTGCTAGTAAATGGTGGGTTCTGGCAAACATCGTATTGCGGGCCAGGCTGTAATCGTCCCAATGTTTTTGCGCGGCCTTATCGATAGGGCTGACTTTCCATTGTTTAAGGGGGTTCTGTTGCCGGTCTTTCAGGCGAACCTTCTGTTCATCTCGGCTAATATCCAGATAATACTTCAACAATTTGATGCCGGATCGTACCAGCATCTGCTCAAAGTCAAGCACTGTTTCCAGGAATTCGTGATACTGCTTGTCAGTACAAAAGCCCATCACACGTTCCACGCCAGCACGGTTGTACCAGCTACGGTTGAAAAACACCATCTCGTCAGCAGCGGGCAAGTGTGCTACATAACGTTGAAAATACCAACTGCTTAGATCACGGTCAGACGGCTTACCAAGCGCAACAATGCGGGTTTCGCGGGGACTCAGGTATTGGGTGATCCGCTTGATTGTGCCATCTTTACCGCCCGCATCCCGGCCTTCAAAAATGATCAGTATCCTCTCGTTCTTTTTGATGATGTGTTTTTGCAGTTTAACCAGTTCGATTTGCAATAACCGCAGGGTGTCTTTGTAGTCGTTTGTCTTGGTTTGTTTTTTTGACATGATTGCCTCACCGTAAGGACTCGCTTAGACTACAATTTTACCATTTGGTAAAAACATGTTTAGGTAGTTCTGCGCTTACAGCGTCAGGATTCTTATACTGAAACACTCCAGAGTGCGTTACCGACACTTACATTATTGGTCTTGAGATTGTTTCTCTACGCTGGACGGGGTTTCTGTGACCCCACCCCTAACTTTATCAGATAATGCCGTTTTCTACCGTGCAAACCTTGCGGACTGAGCAATATGCCAACACGATAAGTTGGTCTAGTTGTGAATACGGGCTACCGGAAACCGAGGCACTACTCAACAAATCCCATTAGATTCAGAACAGACTTGATGGTACTTTTTGAATCAAGAGTTATGATTTCAATTTTCTTTAATTACATTACTGCAATTCAATATTTTTTAATATCTACAATCAGCTGATAAGTGAATTGGTTAAATTTTATGGGCTTGAAACAACTATCGCACTAGGATGGCGTATCAACATAGACCAACCTCCCCTGTTTTTATTTAGCCAGCCACGGACTTCAACAGTTCGACCAAGATAACAATTGATGTCCGGAAATAAGTGCAGCCACTTTTTTTCGATACGCGCCTGAAAGAGGTTGGAAAATTCCAAGTAGACAAATTTTCGGCTACTGCGAATAACCGAAACTTTCCCTATCAGCCTTGTCCAGCCAGAGTGTCCCGTATTGCCCACTTGATTGATCGATATGGCTGCGTATTCGGCCTTTTGCCAAAGCCCTCGTTTATCATGCTCAGCGCGATTCCCCGCAGCAACCAACTGATCCACATACAATAAATTGGGCGGATAAATATTAACCGCTGCTAAGCCCATTTCTACTAACTGGACATTGATGTGTTCTTTGTTTTCAGTAATTAAATGACTTAGTGTTCTTTTGTATTTATCGGTCTGTTCTACATCCGTCACCAACCGCACTTTCAGGTTTTTCAGTTTGTCCACCAACCAATCCTTAGCCATTTCACCACCCGCTTCGGCAGCTTGATTCCTATGTTGAATTTCAGGCGTATTGATACCTAATAATCTGATTTTGCGTCCATCTTCCAGCTTTACCGTATCACCATCATAAATTTTTTCTACTTTATAATAGGAATAGCCGGGGGTTATTTCGATCTTCTTGCTGTTCGCGCGTACCCGATCAGAAAAGTGTTCGTTACCCTTTGCATCTTGCCATTGGTAAACATCTGCATAGGCCGAAACAGGACATCCCAACAGTGGTATCAGTAAAAGTTTTATCAGTCGTTGTTTATAGTGACTTAATTTAATCATTTGCTTACTATTGTTTCATTTATCACAAAAAGCTTTAGTTAGTTTGATGTTTCCACGCTACCTTCGGAGCAACCTTGTAGTTGTCCAGACAGGAACAATGCTTAGATATTTGTTGGCTTAAATCTGATCACAAATGTTTCAACTGATTTCTTAGGTTTATAACTATTTTCCATAATCACTTAATTTTTAGCTTAACTTCAATTATGCTCACTGTCATTCAACGGGTAACTACTGCTAAAGTTACTGTCAATCATCGCGTCATAGCTGAAATTAATACAGGAATACTAGCATTGATTGCAATTGAAAAAAATGATGACGAAAAAGCAGCTCAACGGCTTCTGGAGCGGATTCTTAATTACCGTATTTTTGCTGACGATAATGACCGTATGAATTTGAGTTTAAAAGATGTTCAGGCCGGCTTACTTTTAGTGCCGCAATTTACCTTGGCAGCAGATACTGAAAAAGGTAATCGTCCGAGCTTCACTTGTGCTGCCGCTCCGGAAAAAGCTTTGCGATTATTTGTCTATTTGCAAACTTTAGCCACGGAAACTTATTCAAATGCTCAATTTGGTGAGTTTGGTGCTGATATGCAGGTTTCACTAATTAATAACGGCCCAGTTACTTTTATGTTGAGGACATCACCAAAAAACTAACTAAGAACAACAACTTTTTAACTATATCCTTGTGGGTTTTTAAGCTGCCATCGCCAAGCATCGGCGATCATATCATCGAGACTTTTTTCAACCTTCCAGTTTAGCTGTTTTAGCGCTAATTCGGGATTGGCGAAACACTCGGCAAGATCTCCTGCCCTTCTCGGCGAAAACTTATAATTTATTTTTTTGTCAGTAACCTTCTCGAAAGTTTCTATGATTTCAAGGACGCTATATCCCCTGCCAGCACCCAGATTATAAGCATGACAACCTCCAGATTGGAATTTTTCACCTTCCAATGTAGCAATGGCTTTAATATGCCCTTTCACTAAATCAACAACATGAATGTAATCCCTTATTCCAGTGCCATCCCGGGTGGGATAATCATTACCAAACACCGATAATTGCGCCAGCTTACCAATTGCAACTTGGGAAACATACGGCATCAGGTTATTGGGAATGCCGTTAGGATCTTCACCTATCATGCCGCTTTCATGAGCGCCAATAGGATTGAAATAGCGCAGTAAGGCAATTTTCCATGGATTGTTAGATTGCGTAAGCTTATCAGCCGCTGAAAGATCTCGTAAAATATCTTCTATCATCGCTTTTGAGCGCCCATAGGGATTGATCGCGCCTAGCGGAAAATCTTCAGAATATTGGGCATGGACGGATTCGCCATAAACAGTCGCAGAGGAACTAAACACCAATTGCCTTACGTTAGCATCGCACATCACCTCAATAAGCACCAATGTTCCGTAAACATTATTATGATAATAATTAAGCGGTTGCTCACAAGACTCGCCGACCGCCTTTAACCCAGCAAAGTGGATAACTGTCGATATGGATTCCTTAGCAAAAATATCGGCTAAACCTTCTTTGTCACGAACATCAATTTCGTAGAATGTCAGTGCTTTACCGGTAATTTTTTGCACACGTTTTAATGACTCGGTTTTACTGTTCACCAAATTATCAACAACGACAACCTTATAGCCAGCTTGCAATAGCTCCACGCAAGCGTGACTACCTATATAGCCAGCACCACCCGTCACCAATACGGTATTTGCCATAATAACTCCTAATTAATCAATGATCTTGAGCTTGACGAGATGTACCCTCCGGGTATCAGCTCGAATGACTTCAAAACGCATTTTATCGACCACAAGGGTCTCGCCTTTCTTGGGCATGTGTTCCAACTGACTGACAATAAAACCGCCTACGGTATCGTATTCGTCCGTGACTAATTGCGTAGCAAAATAGTCATCAAACTCTTCCATCGGGGTTAATGCTTTAATCATGTATTCATTGTCGCTTCGGCGAAAGATATAACCTTCATCTTCCTGATCGTCATGTTCATCTTCTATTTCACCAACAATCTGCTCCAACACATCTTCGATAGAAACCAAACCGCAGGTCTGTCCATATTCATCGACGACGATTGCCATGTGGTTACCGTTGGTACGCAATTCTTTCAACAGGACGTTCAAGCGTTTGCTTTCAGGTACGACATAAGCGGGTCGCATGATGTCTTTTACCAATAAGCTGTTATTTTTTGAAAGATGCGCCAATAAATCTTTAGCCAATAAGATGCCAATTACTTTACTACGGTCGCCGTCTATTACGGGATAACGTGAGTGATTGAATTCCGTTACCAAAGGAATAATGGTGTCTAACTCGGCATCGTTGGGGACGACTATCATCTGCACCCGTGGGATCATAATATCTCTGACGCGCAACTGGTTAACCTGTAAGACACCTTCAATCATAGTCAAAGCATCCGTATCAAGAAGCCTGTTGGTTTTTGCTTCTCTTAAGATCTCGAGTAACTCTTCCAGATCTTGCGGCTCGCCGGAAAACAGTTGGCTGATTCTATCTACCCAACGTCTTCGCTGAGAGCTGCTACTGGGAGGTTTGTCTTCGTTCATAATTCGTGTGCCTGTAGATAAGGATTACTAATATTAAGTGCTTGTAAGATTTTGATTTCCAAGCTCTCCATTACTTCAGCCTCATCCTCTTCGATGTGGTCATAGCCGAGCAAATGCAGTACGCCGTGAATAATAATATGCGCCCAATGATGGGTTAACAATTTTTGTTGCTCTATCGCTTCTCGCTCCACCACTGGCGCGCAAACTACCAGATCGCCCAATAAATTCAGTTCAATGCCTTCTGGTACTTCTACGGGAAAACTCAAAATATTGGTTGGGCCTGGTTTATGACGATATTGTTTATTTAACTGGGCGCTTTCATGCACATCTACGATACGCACGACGATTTCGGCATCCTTATCATAACCTTGCAATGCTGCATCAACCCATTGCTGGATTTGCGCTTTATCAGGTTGCCCTGGGGAAGAAAAAACGACTTGCACCTCAATTTGATTCATTAAATTTTATTTATAGCCCAGATTTGGTTTTCAGTTCGTAGGCCTCATACGCAAGTACGATGCGCTGTACCAAAGGATGTCTCACCACGTCTCGTGCATTAAAAAAGGTAAAACTAATGCCTTCCACATCTTTTAATACCTCCAGCACATGCCGTAAGCCGGACATTTTTTCTGACGGCAAATCGATCTGGGTAATATCGCCAGTAACTACCGCCGTTGAACCAAACCCCACACGCGTAAGAAACATTTTGATCTGCTCTACTGTGGTGTTTTGCGCCTCATCTAGAATGATGAATGCATCGTTCAACGTCCTGCCGCGCATGAACGCCAGTGGCGCTACCTCAATAATGCCACGGTCGATCATTTTCTCAACCCGTTCCAAACCTAGCATGTCGTACAAGGCATCATACAACGGACGTAGATACGGATCGACCTTTTGCGCCATATCGCCCGGCAAAAAACCCAGCTTTTCCCCGGCTTCCACCGCAGGGCGTACCAAGATGATTTTTCTGACTTTTTCAGACTGTAATGCTTCAATTGCACAAGCAACAGCCAAGAAAGTTTTACCTGTTCCAGCAGGGCCTACGCCAAAATTGATGTCGTGGGTGACTATTTTTTTCAGATAATCTTGTTGATTAGCGCCCCTGCCCTTAATCAAACCAAATTTTGTTTTAATGGCAACAGGCTGTTGCTCGGTCTGCTCATGCCCATCCATCAAATCATCAATAGAGGCATCCTGCATCGCTAAGTGGATAAGTTCAGCGGTCAGCTCTTCTTTCTCAGTACTTTCAAACAATTTTTCCATCACTGCACAGGCCGCTTTGACTGAGCTTTCTACACCAGTGACCTTAAATCGGTTGCCGCGATTGGCAATTTCGACTTTAAGGCGGGTTTCAATTTGTCGTAAGTGGTTATCTAAATGTCCGCAAAAATTGGACAATCTGGCATTATCTGCTGGAATCAGGGAAATTTCTTCGGATATCATGAATTACGCATAAGCGGTGATTTTACTGATAGAGGACTCAACCATGCGGCCTCGGAGGGAATTAGGTAGGGCTTCGGCAATCAATACATCAATGAATTGGCCCGCCAGTTTTGGATGCCCGATAAAGTTTACGACACGGTTATTTTCCGTCCTGCCCTGCATTTGCAAAGGATTCTTTTTAGATTGGCCTTCCACTAACACGGTCTGCACCGAGCCAATCATGCTGTCAGAAATCGCCATCGTCATTTCGTTAATCCGATTTTGGAAGCGTTCCAAACGGTATTTTTTTACTTCAAAAGGTATGTCATCCGGCAAATCGGCGGCTGGCGTTCCTGGTCGTTGGCTATAAATAAAGCTGAACGATAAATCAAAACCGATTTCATTGATGAAAGCCATCGTTTCTTCAAACTCCTGATCGGTTTCACCAGGGAAACCGATGATGAAATCCGAAGAAAGACTGATATTGGGTCTAATTAGTCTTAGTTTACGAATCTTTTCAATATAGTCAGCACGGGTATGTCCGCGCTTCATCATCTTAAGGATGTGATCGCTACCGCTTTGCACAGGTAAGTGCAAGTGATCGACCAATTGTGGGATTTCGGCAAACGCTTCGATTAAATTATCCGTAAATTCAACAGGATGTGAGGTGGTAAAGCGAATCCGGTCTATGCCTTTAACTGCGGCGACATAATGCAGCAACAAAGCAAAATCGGCAAGTTCGCCGTCGTCCATTTCGCCACGATAGGCATTGACATTCTGCCCTAACAGATTGATTTCCCTAACACCTTGCTTTGCCAGCGCAGTAATCTCGGCAATTACATCCTTCAAGGGTCGGCTAATCTCTTCGCCACGGGTATATGGCACCACGCAGAACGTACAGTATTTACTGCACCCTTCCATTACCGATACAAAGGCTTTCGGCCCTTCTGCCCTGGGTTCTGGCAAGTTATCGAATTTTTCGATTTCAGGAAAGGAAATATCGACGACAGGCTTGCTCTGGCTGCGGACTTCATCCAACAATTGTGGCAAACGGTGCAAGGTTTGTGGGCCAAACACAATGTCCACATAAGGCGCTCGTTTTTGAATGGCAGAACCTTCCTGACTGGCAACACAACCGCCGACACCGATAATAACATCAGGACGTAACGCCTTAATCTTGCGCCATTTCCCCAATGCCGAAAACACTTTTTCCTGCGCTTTTTCCCTTATTGAACAGGTATTTAGTAGCAGTACATCGGCTTGCTTTGGGTCGTCAATCAATTCAAAACCATGCGAGGCATGAAGGATATCACGCATTTTGTCAGAATCGTACTCATTCATCTGACAGCCGTTAGTCTGAATATATAATTTTTGCGTCATATTGTGTTCAGGTTAATCCCCTTGTGGTGCTTGGCGTTGTTCGTAAATAGAATACATTGTACTTAATTATAACCTGAATATAAAATAAGCATAAATAGGCAACATAAGCTAAAGCAGCAGTTTCTGTAATGGTCAACTAAAACCGGACACTTTCTTAGGCAGCATTCCTATAAAAATCCCGTTCAAATTCAAGCGGGGTTTGATAGCCTAATTTTGGACGGGAGCGTTTACCATTATAAAAAAGCCTGATAATCAATAACAGTCAATTTGGCCGATGCTTTAGTCCTAAACTTTTCAGTGTCAGCTGTTCATGTTTAAGGCTGCGGCTTAACCGTTCCGTCGAGCCATTATCCCAGCAATTGCCTAAGCGGCTCATGCCCTGTCCCATTTTCATGATCGACAAATGCTTACGGTATTCATGGCTGGCATATTGGCTACCCCGATCCGAATGGTGGGGCAAGCCAGGTTTCAGTTTCCTGCGCCCTTGTGTTCTTGTGCCCTTTGGGTAAAAAGGCCATTTGTAACGCACTGACACACAATGCAATCTTCATGTGGTCGGCGACAGCCCAGCCCACCACTTGCTGGGAAAACAAATCAATGACAACCGCCAAATACAGCCAACCTTCGGGCATCCAAACGTATGTTATCCGTTGTCCAGGCTTGGTTAGGCGCCACGTCATCAAACTGCCGGTCAAGGCTGTTGGGCGATATCGCCTCGTTATGGTTGCTGTCAGCTCTCTCTCCATTTCCGCCAAACTAGCCATGACATGTAATGGTCAATATAAACCGGACACTTTTTTAGACAGCCTTCTTATAAAAATCCCGCTCAAACTGCAACGGGGATTGATAGCCTAACTTTGAATGCG
>NZ_JBEBKJ010000105.1:0-10106 GCF_040079455.1 Methyloglobulus sp.
CAGGGCGTTTGGCTGGAGGATTTCGATGGCAACCGTTATCTGAATGCGATCAGTTCCTGGTGGGTGACGGTGGCTTGATATCACCTGATTATTGTAAGTAGTAAAATACCGAACCGGTATGCTTATTCAATTGCCGACCACTTTTGAATATGTCGAAGTGTTTCACTTGTGCCTTGTGGGTATGGCCACGGGCGATCCCATTCCGCCAATGGCTATTTGTCGCTCGTAGATTACGAATTTCAGCTTAACCATGTGTCCGGAAAAGTATTGACACATCAGTTGGCGATGGCCACGCTGTGGGAATCCGTGAACGGCCTGTGGGTGTTCGGTTTCCTGATGGCCTTGGCGGAACGGGTCGCCAAGCCGTTGGTCGTCATATTGGACAACGCCTCTATCGATACCGCCAAAAAACTGAAGCCAATCCGCTCAATAAGATTGTGGGACTTAACATGTAAGCACCTACCAACAAGTCAGATGGCAATTCCGATTCGTCATTCCGGCAGGATTGCTAGAAACCAGAACAAAAGGATGTAAACATAACGACAGTCGGCTTCTTGAAGATTAATTATTTAATTTTTTACCTCAATTGAACTTTTATGTAATTTTTTGGAATACATACATTGAGCATATGCATATTTCGGTCTTTTAAGCAGGAAATAATAAATAATTGAAGGTATTAACGTATTAATAGGAGCTGAATCGGAAGCTACCCGATTTGCAGCGACTGTGAATTTGGTATCGTCTTTAGTCGTAAAAAATAATTATATTATTAATTTAATGGCTTAAATTAGTACAAACGCCTAACTGTTTTAAAAACACAGTCTATGCTTAAAGTTTTCAACTGACACATTAACTTTATATGTTGCCGCCCCTTGAGCTTACAGAACCTGAGCGTATGACTTTGCAAGAACTTGCCGACCATCACCCATACGCTGATTTCCGCCGCCGTGCCTTGGGCATCCCGGCGTTCCTCGGCAAAGGGCACTCGTTCTGCGTGGTGGCGGACATATTCGGTGTCACGCTGCTGATATCTTACAATTGGGCGAAGGCTTGGCGCACGAAGGGGCTGGTGCACTTGCCGCCGTACAGCCCCGGACTCAATCCGATCGAAATCGTTTGGAAGCACCTGAAGTACTATTGGCGGCGGTTTGTCACTTGGTCAAAAGAGGAGTTGTTCGAACAAATGCAAAATCTCATGGCGGGTGTTGGGTCGAGGTTTAAAATTAGTTTCTCATGAATACTTAAATAACATTTTCTTAATGGAAACAAAACCATACTGAGCTAGCTGTAGAGATTTAGTTTGCTGTTCTGCGAATGGTTTGCGGTTCATATAATGGCAGAGGGGGTAATTTTCAATGAAATCGAATATTCTATTTGTTTGCTATTTTAAAAGGTTGTTGATGCTGTTTGGAGTTTTCCAGCCAGTATCGGCAGTTTCTGCATGGTTTCTACGTTCGATTAGCTTAAGAACGCTTCTCTTGCTTACTATTTCAGTGTTTGCTTTCCCAGCGAATGCCACAGATGATGTGATAAAAGCGGTAGATTCGGCAGCAACATCAACGGAAAAAGCCTGTACCTCCTGTCATGACGACACTGAAGCCAAGGTACATGAACACCATAGTGATTGCTTATCCTGCCACACTGATGCGGAAATGCACAGAAAATCCAAGAAGATTTTGCCGGCCAAAGTACAAGCGCCGGAAGCCTGCCTTTCGTGTCATGCAACAGGTAAAGGCCATGCGGAAGATGCTCACCGCATTAACTTTGGAGTTTCCGATCACAGTAAAGCCGGTGTCCAGTGTACGGATTGCCACGGTATCCACAAGGACAAAATCAGCAACCAGCCTAATGTGGCCGACTTGAGATTAGACAAGAACGCCAAACTTTGTATCACTTGTCACCAAGACGTGTTTGCCCGTTTTAACATGGTCTCGCATCATCCATTGCGGGAAGGGGCCATTACCTGTACTGATTGTCATAACCAACACGATAGCAGTAAGACGACGCTTGGCGGCAAAACTGAACAATGTACGCAATGTCATCAGGCGGTGCGCGGACCGCATGTTTTTGAGCATCCGCCTGCTACAGAAGATTGCGCCAACTGCCACAATCCCCACGGCACACCAAACCGTCGATTACTTGAGGTAGCGCAACCGATGCTGTGCTTGCAATGCCACTCGTTGCCTAATAATCGCCATGGTCAGTCGGGAAGTACTGCAACCGATGAAATTACCACCGAAACGATTTCCGGTGCGGTACTGAGGAACTGCGCTAACTGTCATGGTGCAATTCATGGCAGTTCCGTTGACCAACACCTTAGACATTAACGGTTTAGGAGTCAAATGCCATGAATACAAAAACATTGCTCAAAATTGTATTGCCAGCGTTGGCGATTCACGCTGACCCTGGATTACAAGCTGCCGAGAAGCCAGTCAGCGACGGCGGCAACAAAGTAAGCGTTGAAGCCACGCCAAAGTTATATTTCTTCGATTATAACGAAGGAGTCGGTAGGGACAGGGCTCAATTCCTGGAGCGCTACAATTACCAGGCGAGTGGTTCCAATAACCGCTCTGGTTTTTATCCTGATGGGGATTTAAAAGTCCTTGTGGCCAATCCCCAGCGCGACGTATTCTCTCTGGAACGGTTAGGCTTCGGTATTTACAATCAGCGCGGAAAGGCCAAGTTGGATCTGGATGAAGTCGATTTTACTGGCTATTACTCGATGTACCGTTCGGCCACCGGTGGAATTAACTACCTTTACAGCCCCAACCAAGTGCCAGGAGGTACTGACCCCCTCTACACGACCAGAAATAGCGGTTATGTTGGCCGGTTCAATGATGATTCGAATGGTCATAGCATTTATACGATTGATAGGACTCGATATGGAGGCGGTTTAGCGTTAAAGCCCAAGTTGTTTGGCAATGCGGGTTCCTTTACGTTCAAATATGACGGCTATCAGCGGGATGGCAATCGTTTTGCCACCTATGCATTAGGGGGTGACGACGTGAACAGGGATGCGCCTGATACAGGCACCCAACAACGTTGGCGTGGCTTTAATATGCCGGTCAATGAGCAAATGAACCGGTTTTCGGTAAATTTGAGTAGTGCGCCCAAGGGATTCCAGATGGCCTTCGATGGTACGGTGGAGAAATTCAATAACCGGGCGAATGATTTTACGATTGGAAGCTTTGCAAATAGAGGCGTCAATTCGGATAGAATTAACGCCAGTAATAGCCCTGTGCATTTCATCCCGGATAGCACCTTATTAAGGGGAAACTTCCGCATCACAAAAAATTTCGGTCTCACGACGGTAGCCGGTGGTTACGGTATATCTACCCTAGAACAGGACTCGTTTACCGAGAATCAACTAGGTGTCGGTTATAACCAAGGTAAAATCACGACCAACAGTGCTTTTCTTAACATAAATTCCGCTGCGTTGTCTTGGGTTGGGTTGGAAGGTTACGCCAAGTATTACAACCGTGACAACGGCTCAACTTTTCCGGCGACGGGCTTAATTGATCCTACTGACGGAGAGCAGTTAGGGGTGCGTATCAACACGATTGAATCATTCTCTTACGGGTTGTCCGCAACATTTAGGCCGACTATACTCAAAAGCACAATAACCGTTGGTTGGAAGGGTGAAGATAAGGATCGCGACTTGACCTGGTCGCAAGGTTCCACTGTCACAGGGGTTAGCAGCATTCAACCGCAACGGTCTTTGTACCGTCAGGAATCATTTTCTAATGAAGGCTACATCAATTGGGTTGCTCGCCCGATTGATGGTATGACAGTCCGCATTACGCCGTCTTATCTGTACGCCCACCAAACGGGGCTGATTTCTGAACCGAGCGAATCGTTCAACCTTAAGACACGTTTGAATTACATGGTAAACGAAACTATTTCGCTGAGTGGTTACTACAATTTTAAAAACCGGCAGAACGATAACAATACGTTTACTGATGCATTGACAACCCCGGTACTAAGGGATGGTAGTTCGCTGGTGCAGAATACAGACAATACACAGCAATCATCAGGCTTTACTGTTAGTTTTATACCGAGTGAACGGTTAAGTGCCAATGCAGGCTTTAACTGGATGCGGAACGATTTTGCGTCGTACTTCATTTCCTCGAATCGGAGGCGCTTTGAAGCACCGAATAGTCCAGTTTGGTTCGGAGTGCGGGATATGCCGAACTACTTGGTGGATACGTATGTTTTTTCTTTAGGTGCCGACTTCCAAGCAAACAAAAAACTCAATTTCAGTGGTGGTTATACGTTGTCGTATTCCAAAGGAAATAATGCAAGCGGATATATAGCGAGTCGGCTTGAAAACGCAACCGGAGCTATTGACCAGCAAGTCGATAATACCTTGCAAACGATTACCTTAGGTGCAGACTACGCGTTTAACGATATGCTTAAATTGAGGGGATCTTATGCGTATGACCACTACGATGATAAGGTTTATAGCATTCTGTCTGGGGGATACCACACTGTCATGATGGGCGTTTCATTGGGTTTTTAAGAGAATAGTTTGTCTCTCGAAGTTGTTATTTAATATAAAACTATTTGTGTATGGAAATAATATGAAAAATAATCGCATTAAATATCCAGTATTGGCCTTTTGGATGTTGGCCGTCAGTTTGGTATTTTCAACGACGGATATGTTTGCGGCTGAATTAGAGACGCTGGTTGAAACGTGTGGGGCTTGTCACGGCAAGGAAGGTGCCAGTTCCGAACCCGATGTGCCGAATATCGGCGGGGAATCGGCTGAATACCTCAAAGTCAGCTTGAAGGAATTCAAGGATAAAGAGCGGCCTTGTGTGGAGACAAAAATTCGCACCGGTGCAAAAAAAGACACCAAAACCGATATGTGTAAAGTCGTTGCTGACTTAGGCGACGATGACATTAAACAACTGGTTGACTATTTTGCTAAGCAGAAAACTGTTCATTTCAAACAGCCGTTTGATGCCGCGCTGGCCGAAAAAGGTAAAGCCGTCCACGGCAAAAGTTGTGAAAAATGCCATACCGAAGGCGGCAGCCTTCCCAGTGACGATGCGGCTGTCTTGGCCGGACAGAAAATGGATTATCTTGACACCGCATTTAAAGATCTTGTAGCTGGTAAGCGCCCAATGAGTAAAAAAATGAAAGTAAAAATTGAAGCACTAGAAGCGGAAGACTTTGAGGCACTTAAGCATTTTTATGGGAGCAGCCAGTAAGGTACAGCTTGTTGTCGAATATTACTGAGCGTCTTATCTTCTCAATTTTCTTGGGCCAAAAACTACAGGCATCATTTATGCGAGTGAAGCACTGCTGGCGCAGCCTTAATGTAAGGGAATATTCAGTCGGCTGCCCTAGCAGCACAGAACAGGGTTAACATGGCAGACTCACATCAATCCAGTAAAAGCGGGTGGCACTTTTTATGTAGACCAAGCGCCCGCTATTCAATAATGGCCTTAATAGGGGTCGGCTTCATACTAGGTATTTTGTTATGGGAAGGTTTCAATTGGGGCTTAGAAAAAACCAATACCTTGGAGTTTTGTGTTTCTTGTCATGAAATGCGGGACAATGTCTATCAAGAGTACAAGCAATCTGCCCATTACAGCAACCTTAGCGGCGTGCGTGCAAGTTGTTCCGACTGCCACGTCCCCAAGGATTTTGCACACAAAATTATTCGCAAATTGCAGGCCTCCAAAGAAGTTTGGGGTAATTTGACCGGGGTGATAGACACCAAGGAAAAATTCGAGGCTAAGCGTTTGGAGATGGCAAAAAGTGAATGGGGCCGCATGAAGGATTCAGATTCACAAGAATGCCGAAACTGTCACCAATACGATGCCATGAAACTTGATATTCAAGATAAGAGCGCAAAGAAAAAACATGAGCAGGCAGCCAAGCCAGACTCCGGCAAAACATGTATCGATTGTCATAAAGGAATTGTTCATGAATTGCCAGATACAATTGAGTAAAGACTCTCTTGTTTAAGTTTATCCTGACGGGATTTTTTGAAGATGCAAGTTAAATCGTCCCTACGTTAACTCGATTATTGCCCGTCAGCTCCGATATTTTTAACCTGACTATAAATAGAAAATTATTGATAGACCGGACTGTTATTGGCTGTCTACATATTTAGGAGGTGATACTGATGATAGTGGCGTCGAATGGCCTTTTTCATATAATTCTGGACGGTCTTTTTGGATAACTTATGCTGGCTCATTTCAGATAGTTTTAGGTAGCATTTTTGATAATAAGGCGCTTGCTTGATACTTATGTTGATTCACAAGGTCGTCGTCGTTAAAAACTGCAAGTTTTTTTGGGTATTCGTAAAAGTGTGTGGAAAATGGTTGGAAAATCCATTTTCCCTTTGCTTCTCAACTATATTTTTGTAGCACAGTTTGCATTAATGAATAATTCGAATTACTCCCACCGCGACCTTGCTGTCCTCTGGCATCCTTGCACCCAGATGAAAGATCATGAAACTTTCCCAATCATTCCCATTAAAAAAGGCCAGGGCGTTTGGCTGGAGGATTTCGATGGTAACCGTTATCTGGATGCGATCAGTTCTTGGTGGGTCAATCTGTTTGGTCATGCCAATCCTTACATAAACGCCGCTCTTAAAGATCAGCTTGAGTTGCTGGAACATGTCATTTTTGCGGGGTTTACCCACGAATCCGCTATCAAGCTGGCGGAAAAGTTGGTTGAAGTGACGCCTCAAGGTCTTGACCGTTGCTTCTATGCCGATAATGGTTCTGCGGCGGTGGAAGTCGCGCTCAAGATGAGTTTTCATTACTGGCGCAATCTGAATCAATCATTAGGTCAGCCGCAAAAGACCAAATTCATTACCTTGGAAAATAGCTACCACGGCGAGACATTAGGGGCGTTGGCGGTGGGTAATGTGCCGCTGTACAAAGAAACTTATGCCCCGCTGTTGATGGGTGTGATTACCGTACCTGGACCGGATTGTTACTACAGGGAAGTTGGCGAAGCATGGGCTGAGTATTCTGCGCGTCGTTTTGCGCTGATGGAGTATGCCCTCAAAAACAATGCAGACACCGTCTGTGCAGTGATTATCGAACCTCTCGTGCAGTGTGCCGGTAATATGCGGATGTACGATCCGGTTTATCTTAAAATGCTGCGTAAGGCATGCGATAAATATCATGTGCATTTGATTGCCGATGAAATCGCGGTTGGTTTTGGTCGTACGGGGACTTTATTCGCTTGCGAACAGGCTGCCATTACGCCTGATTTTATGTGTTTATCCAAAGGTTTGACTGGTGGCTATTTGCCACTGTCGGCGGTGTTGACGACCGATAAAATTTATCAGGCGTTTTATGATGACTACCAAAAGCTCACTGCATTTTTGCATTCGCATAGTTATACCGGCAATGCCTTAGCATGCAGGGCGGCATTGGCAACACTGGATATTTTTCAACAGCAGGATATTATTGCCGGCAATAAAACTTTGGTGATGATGATGACAAAAATGGCAGCGCGTTTTCAAGACCATCCACATGTGGCCGAAGTACGGCAAACGGGTATGATAGTTGCGGTTGAATTGGTAAAAAATAAACACACAAAAGAATCTTATCCGTGGGAGGAACGGCGCGGCTTGCGGGTTTATCAGTATGCGCTGGCGAAAGGAGTGTTGTTACGCCCTTTGGGCAATGTTATTTATTTTATGCCGCCGTACGTTATCAACGAAGCTGAATTAACATTAATGTTTGAGGTTGCTTGGCAAGGTATGCAGCTTGCGGTGAAGGATTAAAATGCGAGTTTCCAGGTTATATGTGCCTTTGGCTTTGGCGACGGGCGAACAGGTAGAATTAGATGATGACAGCGGACATTATTTAAGGACGGTATTGCGCCTGAAAAAAGACGATAGCATCATCCTTTTTAATGGTAAGGGCGGCGAGTATGCCTGTGTGCTTGACGAAGTTAGCCGAAAATCCGTGCGGGTTAATGTGCAATCCTGGTCTGAACGGAGTGTGGAATCGCCATTATACATTACCTTGGGTTTAGGCATTTCACGTGGTGACCGCATGGATTTATCGGTGCAGAAAGCCGTGGAATTGGGTGTCAACACGATTACGCCGATAATGGCTGAACGCTGTGTTGTGCAATTTAAAGGTGAAAAAAAGCAGCAACGCTTGCAGCATTGGCAAAAAATTGTTCAACATGCAACCGAACAAAGCGGCAGGACTGTCGTGCCTGAGCTGGCAGAGGTCGATTTTTTGCAAAACTGGGTCAGCATACAGCAAGGTTTAAAAATATTCCTCGATCCGTACGCGGACATGGCCTTAAACCAACTCCAGCCCGACAAGATGAAAGTGACTTTATTGACAGGGCCTGAAGGCGGATTTACCGACCAGGAACGCACAATTGCCAAGGCATCGGGATTTATTCCTGTCAGTTTAGGCAGCCGAATATTAAGGACGGAAACCGCATCCATCGCCGCATTAGCTGCCGTGCAGATGTTGTGGGGGGATTTTGCTGCCCCGGCTCAGAACACTGAAAAATGATGACAGAAAAATCCGTTGTGACTCGTTCGCCGTCTTTAATCCTCAGTTTTTTGTATGCTCTCATACCATTGATGGTATTGATGGTAGCGACTTTCCTCGCCTGCATTCTGGCATATAGCCTGGTGTCAGCAACAGGTGATGCGGTATCTTTTCGAACTATCATAAAAAAAGCATCCCAAGTTTTTTTGCTGCTGAGCATATTCCCGGCAATGCGTTATCTGGGGTTAACTAAATTCGATCTGGGTTTTGCCGCCAGAGCACGTTTTATCAAGCAGATATTTCAGGGTGTTGGCTTGGGTTTTATGACCTTAATGCCAGTATTTTTAGCGCTGTATCTGCTGGGCGTTAATGTTGTCGATGAAACTCAGCCGTGGACAGCATTCTGGGTAAGCAAAAAACTCGTCATTGAATTATTGCTCGCCTTGCTCATCTCATTTTTTGAAGAGCCTGTGTTCAGGGGACTATTAATCAGTGGATTAAGCCGGAAAATGTCGATAACGGCAGCAATCTTAATCAGTGCATTTTATTATGCCATTTTGCATTTTTTGAATAGCAAAATTGACATACCGGTAGCAGAAATAAATCTATTCAGCGGTTTTATGTTACTGGGCGATGCGTTTAACCATTTGTTGAATCCTGAAATACTGTCGGCATTTTTGGCCTTATTTGCGGTGGGTGTGTTTTTGGGAATTATCAGGACGCAATTGAAAGCCAGTTTAGGGCTTTGCATTGGTTGCCACGCCTGTTGGGTGTGGCAGATAAAATTAAGCAAAAGTTTGTTCAATATCAATCCCGATTCGGATTGCCTCTATCTGGTCAGCAGCTACGATGGCGTTATCGGGCCGTTAGTCACTGTTTGGCTGGCTTTGGCAATTGTCGGTTATTTTGTATACAAGCGGAAAAATTGTCAGAGTTTTTAATGGATTTTAATTTAGGCCGTGTTAAACTATTTATTAGTTGTTAAACATAAGATCAAAGTTAAACATGCAAACCATGAATGTCCTAAACAAAGGCCAAATCGTTATTCCGGCTGAAATACGTCACCGTTATGGAATCAAGCCGGGTACGCCACTTGAGATACGTGAAGTTGGTGATCACCTTGAATTATATCTACTACCGGCGGATCCTATTGTCGCTTTTCGAGGTTCTTTGAAAACGACCGATTCCTTGATAAACCAACTTATAGAAGAACATAAGCAAGAAGTTGCCCAAGATGTCAGTGGTTAAACCAACTTACGTACTCGATGCCTGCGCCCTCTTACGTTTGGCGCAGGATGAACCGGGCGCAGATCGTGTTGCCGAGATTTTGGCTGATGCTGCAAGCGGCAATGCACGGGTTTTGTTGCATCAAATCAATCTCGGCGAAGTGGTCTATCGCATCGGTAAACAATTCGGTTGGACAGTCGCTGAACGCAAACGGGGTGAAATTTCATTGTTGCCTATTGAAATTGTCGCCTTTACCGAAGAGCTTTTTTGGCAAGCGGTAAAGCTGAAGGCAACTTACCCCATGTCTTACGCTGATTGCTTTGCCGCCGCCTTAGCAAATAAAGAGCAAGCCGTCTTGCTCACCAGCGATCCAGAATTTGAGGTTTTAGG
>NZ_JBEBKJ010000106.1:0-9821 GCF_040079455.1 Methyloglobulus sp.
ATAACTCGATTTTTCATTATCATTATTAACCCGAATAAATGCTAATTTTCCACCATTAAATTCTTTAGGCATAATTTGGCACTGGGATGCCTTATCAGAGCCGTTAACATACGATGAAAAAAACATAAAAAAAATAAATAATAAAATTTTTTTATTGCACTTAATCATTGCCATTAGTCTGTACATGTTGGCGGTAGATTCTTCATTTCGTAGATAAAGCTTGTACTACCTTGAACTCGCTCGCTGAAAAACCTCATGATTCTTGTATTGTTTTGATAGCCATTTGGACTCGTTTTAAATTCTTTATTAAATTCTTCTAAAAGCTTATCAACCTCAATTTTTTTACTGTCTACAAGTATAATTTGTATCCCTTCTTCCTCAATATTATTAAATGATACCCACCAATTAAAATCTTTTCCCAGAGGTCGTTCTATTACTTCTTTGACGGTACTCTCTTCGTCAAAATCCACAAACTGAAGCTCACTATTTGGTGACTTATAGGCCATTAATATAAAATACGATGCAATCTCACTCGGTGCATTAGGTAGTTTTTCTACATGTATCGGTAAAAATAGATTGTCATTAATTGAGATAGACGCTTTTGGCCAACTAGTAGGTAATTTTTTAAATATCTTTGGAGTTTGTTTATCATCCTCTGGATTACAAATAACCAAAGGCCCTTTGACATTTTCACCGTTTATATTCCTAGCAGAGAAGCTGACTTTGAACATTTCTTCTTTCTGCACATTTTTTTCGTTTGCCCCTATTCCAATTGTTAAAACATAAGAAAACCCCATCACTGTAAAAAGTATAAAAATATAGAGAGCATATCTGCTGATAGATTCTTTTGACTCCACCATCGGTTGTTGTTCTAAATATGGATAATCAAGTAACCCTAAGTTGTGTGTAGCCTCTCTCAATGTTGAAACAAAAATTATCTCAATGGAATGTTCAACAAACCTTTGCCGAAATCCACCAGAAGACAGGTATTCTTCAACTTCTGATCCATTGGCTTTAGGTAAGAAAAACTTAATATTTTTTATTTTATGATTGTCTAATATGGCATCGAATTTTTCCGGGAGTCCATCAATTTTGGTAATAGCAACATCAAAGTCATTTCCAAAATCACTGCTGTCTAATGTTCCTGTTGCTATCACATAGGTATCTTTCGATTTTCCAGCGTGCATTAATATGGCTAAGGCAATGCCTAATTCGGCGCTCCCACCCTCAGTTATGTTGCCATCACTTTCATCAGGAATAAGCACACTTTTTGCGTAAGGAATATTCTGTTTTTCTTCGGGGGATAGTAGCTTTTCCAATGCTGCATACGCACACTTCCCTTGCGATTTTAGACTGCGCTCTAATTTATCGATAACTGGATTTCCACCACGATCACGTATGGCTTTTTCTTCTGTATCTGTAATTTTTTCGCAATGAATAGTAAATAGCTTTCCATTTTCAGACCCTGCTACTTTCACAGGAATAAACACGGTATATCGACTATTTGTTTTATTAGCCATGGTGAGCTACCAAAGCAATATGCATCGCCTGATCTAAAGTGGCAACAGGATAAACATCAATACCCAATGACTGTATTCGTCCTAGAAGATCTCGAATCTTAGGACTAGTCTTTATCAATAGAGGCATAATAAGACACCGGGACACATTGTTTTGTGGCGGCAAAACTGAAAGCGCGGATAATGCCTGTTCAATATAACCATTGCCTATTAAAATATTATCGGCAGTCAGTTTACCTAATGAGAAAATTTTTCTGTACCCGTTTGGCTGGTTCATTGCATACGAGCCGATAGCCAGACCCAAGGCAATACCATCAAACCCTGATATATTTGGATTAGGATTTACCCAATGTAGTACTGACGGTTCCGGCGCATGCTTTAAGCAGGAAATCAGTTGTTTTGCCTTATTTATTGCTGAATTTAGACCCCAAAACCGTAACTGACTAAACGTTTTATCTTTACCCTCCCGCGGTTCGACAATAAGTTCCATAAAGCGGACTAAATTTGGCTGGTCCATCTGAGATAATGGTATCAATATTGTCCGGCGATTCATTCCATAATCTGATTTTTTCGCCATAATTGAGGCCGTAGTAAAGCGCGTCGATTTTCGTCATTATCTGGCAAACATATTCTGGCATAACCTTTCTCATCTAACATAAATTCAGCCAAAGACTTTTGATTCTCTCCTGTGCCATCGACAATTTCAAACAAGCAATCCGCAAATTCGTCGATTGCCCCAGCAAGGGCTTGTATAGTTATTTCCAAACCCTCATTCTTCTTCGCAATAGTCAAACGAAAATCATCGGTTTCCAAAGGGTGTTCTGGCAAGGGGTAGCGTTCTGACCCTGAACTGGCGGCATGGCGAATAAAATCCGCAACCATATAGTATTCAGCCCGATGCAACCAGTCTGCAAGTTTTTCCTTGGCTAATCTTACCGGTAAAGTTTTGATCGCCTCATCTATGTCATGTGCCGTTATTGAATTATCACGCATCGCATGAAGTTGGTGCCAAGCGCGTAGCCACAGCCTGGTTTGGTCATCTTGGCTTAATGGTTGTGTTAAGTTTGTTTCCATTGATATATACCTCTATTTTTTAAGCTATTTTATTTTTGAGTTTGGTTAATTGGGCTAAATTGTTCGCAATCAAAACTTCCGCATCTTCAAACAATTGGTCATGTAAAGCTTCGCCTTGTAAATGCTTATAGCGAAGATTATCAACTTGTAATTTTTTGAATTCGATATTGGTTTCAATGCTTGATCGCCAATGTGGATCATCCAACATAGAACTAAAAAAGAAAGCCATCATCGGATCAAACAGCTTAGGGAACTCCTTAACCAATATCTTAAAACAAGGCTTGTACGCTAGCTCAGGGTTATCAAATTTAAATTGAGCACTTTCTTTCTGGTCATCTTCAACGTAAGCAATATCTGACTCTGTGTCTCCAACGAATGCAGAGTTTGATTCTATAGTTTCAACATCTTCAGGAAAGTCAGTTTCTTGCAGTTCGTCCTCTTCATAATCAAACGCTGGCTCGTTAAGTGTATCAATATCCACAAAATGAATATTATTTAGCATTGCCATCCCAATTTCATTATCTCGCCATTGATCAAAAGTAACAAAACGGGCAACCTTGGCTTTTTGTTTTAAAGCGGGTTGTCTATGGAGTTGCACCACCAATCGGTTATAAACCGTCTTTAATGACGGCTCTACTTCCAACTGTTTTTGTTCTGATATCATCTGGAGATAAGCTAAATCGCGCAACTGTTTATCAAGAAGAGCGATAGCCTTAGCAAATTTCTCAGTCACATCTTCCTCTTTCACCCAATTGGGCGGAGCTTTTTTTAACTTGTTTAAGGCTGTCATTAGCCGCAAATATTCTGGAACCCAAGCAAATACGGCCGCATAATGTTCTTCCCCTAATGCATAATCTGGGATATTCCCATCTTGCCGAGGCTTAGAATGTAACGTTTTTGCCAAAGTTCTTAGTGCTTTAAGCTCGCGTAATTCCTGGATTGATACGTCACGGTGATACCATTCTTGCGGGTTTAATCCGCAGGAACGAAATAAGCTGTAACGCTCATTCGAATGCTCAAGAACCTTAGTGAGGCGTTTTTTGAATTCCTCATCTTGGTAATAATTTTGTTGCAAGGGTTGCGGGCAACAGTAAAAAATATTATCCAGCGATAATTCGGAAGGAAGCTTAATGTCGTTACTATTAAGGTTGAGATAAAAATCCCCTAACTCTAGTTTTCGGCGCTGGGCAACTTCGCCATAAGACGGCTCGTTTTCATCGCACAGTGACTTAAGCCTCGTGGAAGTTTTTCTAATACTGGGAATTATGTTTTCTGCATAGCTATTAGGTTTTTTTGTTCTTAAAATGCTTACTTCTTGCCAAACTTTATCGACATGTAACGCGCAAAGCCTAGTGAATAATAATTGGGCATTCCCAGGGCTTGCGCCTAAATTATTAGCCAACTTTAATACGTTAAACCAAATCACATCATCGATAAAAAATACAACTTCTTCAGAAAACCTAAAGGATGGGGTTAATAATTTATCCTCACCTTTGTCTTTGGTCACAAATGGTTGAGTGCCAATATCCTGCTTGTGGGCGATTATTTCAACCGTGGCCTTATCTTGGTAGCTCCTGTACAACAAGTTATATTCATAATATTTTTGGTATTTTTTGAAGGTTAATAGCAATCCAACATAAACCCTTGACCGAAACTTTTCGTAATCATCGCTTTGGCAGGCTGGCAGTATGCCAATAAAATCCCGAATAAAGTTGTTAATGACGTTCATTTTGATTTTTCCTTAAAGCTTTTTCTCAACGATGGTTTTAAAATTTGGTTCAATCTGAACCGATAATTCTATCTATATCCTCGAAGCCACTGTTTTCCGCTTTTAAACGCCATTTTTCGGCTTCGTCATCATTTTGCTCAACACCACGTCCCAGCTTATAGAGTCGAGATAATGCTTTTTGAGCTAAAGGGTGATTTTGCTCCGATGCTTTTTTTATCCAGGAAAATCCCTGAGCCTCATCATGAGGAACGCCTTTACCATTCAGATATGCTAATCCTAAAAACAATTGACCCTCTGCATCGCCTTGGTCTGCCGCTTTTTGATACCAGTTTGCGGCTTCAACATCGTCTTTATCTGCGCCTTTCCCCATCGCTAACATTTGCCCAAGGCTCGTCTGTCCACCGGCATGGTTTTGTGCCGCCGACTTTTTAAACCAATTGACGGCTTCGCGGTCGTCCTGGTCAACGCCTGCACCGTACACATAACACCCGCCGAGCAACATTTGGGCAAATTTGTCATTACGGCTTGCATTTTTACTGATCAAATCAAATTTCTGTTCGCAGTTTTGTTTAATAAAGGTTTCAAGTTTAGTTCTGCTGGTTACGCTGAGTTCATTAAACTGGTTTTCCATTTGTTTAAGGTCATTTTGTAATGGCGCAGTTTGCTTGCAATGAGTTTGTTTAGCACTGTTTGCTTCTGCTGCTCTGACAAAATCTGATTGGCTCTTGGTTTCGATTTCTTTCAATAGATCTTTTGCCATTGACTCTCCTTGGTCGGCTGACTTCTTAAGCCAATGGGAAGCTTCAACCTTATCAATAGGTGCCTCCTTCTCTGTTAGCAAAGTCATTCCTAACATTAGCTGCGCCATTTTATGACCCTTTTCACTGGCTTTTCTGAGTAAATTAACCGCCTTAATAACATTTCTAGGAAAGTTTCCTTTACAGTCTTTATGCATCATGCCTAATTCAAAAAACGCAGACACATTGCCTTGGTCAGCAGCCAAATTAAGCCATTTCCCCGCCTCTATCTCATCTTTTGGAACGCCAATGCCTTCAAGAAAAAGCGTTCCTAAAAAACTTTGAGAATATGAATCGCCATTCACGGCGGCTTGTTTAATCCTTGCTACACTTTTTTCATTAACATTATGGTTTTTTACATCTACACCGGCAATTCCCAATAAACCTTGCGCCTCTGGATGACCATTATTTGCCGCCAATTCCAGCCAATATTTAGCTTCGTCATTGAATGGCTTTTCGCCATTTTGCGAGCTCCCCATAGCGCGCAAAGCCATAACAAATTGCGCTTCAGCATCGCCATTTTTAACAGCCTTTTCAAGATGCGCCAATTGTTCTGGAGAAGCGTTATACCGCGGAAAAGTCTTCGCATCGATACGAGGAAATATTGTGCTGAGGGAAGTATTACCTTTTTCAAGCGTATTGATTTCGGTGGGTATCTGAAAGTTTCTTGTCCGATCTTTAACTAGCTGACGGGTCTTATTAAAAATCTGGCTTATATCCGTTAACTTCCGGTCATCTAAGGCTTCAAGCAAGGCTTTGGCAAAGGGGCTGTTGGTATCGTTTTCGTTAATTTTATCTAATGACCGTGTACCAAATTGACTGGCAAAGCTCAGCGTAACATTCACTGGCAACTTCATTTCATTCATTGCGTTTTTGATCTCGCTACTAATATCCTGCCCTCGACAAGCATCAATGACAGCTAGAGTTAATCGAGGATGCCCTCCTGAAATTATTTCAATCAATTTATCAAGCCCATTGGCTTGAGTCTCGATATTATTTGTATCTTTAATGTCTATTGGGACTAAGTAGTTTTTTTTATCATTAACGTTTGAAACACCATGCCCAGAATAATAGAAGAAAGCCACACTATCAGGGTTTGCTTTAAGCTTGGAGACGAATTGGTCACGTTTTTCCTCAAACTGGCTAGAGTTTAGGTTCTCACCCGTAATCACTTCATAACCAAAAATTTCTAATTTTTTGGCGATGCCTCGGGCATCGTTGATTGGATTATCTAATCGTTTCCAAGACTCTCCACTGTAATTAGCATTACCCACGACAAAAGCAAAGCGTTTTTTGCCAGTTGTAGCCATGGCGTTATTAACAGAACATAGACTTATTAGAGTGAACAGTAACAAGTAGAGGCTTAAGAATTTAGCTCTCTTTAAACCTGAGTTCGTTAAATCTAAATCGGCTGATAAAAAATTATGATTTTTGTAACCCGCTTTGGTAAACATTTAATTTCTCCTGGTAGCTTGCATTATTTATTAAGACTACTCGTCTTTTATACATTTATCATTGACCAGTTCCGCTTACTGCTTGCTTGATAAACTAAATGGGTTGAGTTCCTATCTGCAGCGTAATGGTTTCAAACTTAACTTCATCGGCAGTTTTTTGCCGATAACCCGTTTCAAGATTTTTAACATTACTGACAGGCATTGGTTGAGCCTGTTTTACGTCCCTGTTAAGTGGCCAAGGTGATTTTAGTTTCTTTGTTGACGCGAGACAAACAATTTCACCAATTTCTCCCGCCGTATCAAAGCGATAATCCAGGTTTGAAGTGGTTTTGGAAAAAACCAACGTTTGACTTCTTGCTAGCCTAGCATTGGGTTGGCTTAAGTTCGGGAAAACAGGGCGGATGCGGCCTTGCGCATCATTAATAAAGCAATTGACTTCGGCATCTTGATTGACGGTCACTGAAAAATCCACGGATTCATTGGGAAGAAAAATTGGCCCGCGATTGCCTCTGGAAGTGTTAATCGTTAATCGCAGTGGTTGGATTGCCGGTACAGTTTTAGTTTCTTTTACTAAGTTTTCATAAGTTGACTGCTTATCATTCAGTAAACAGGTTTGATAGGGCAAGCCTGTAAATTCCCCCAACAGCTTTAACACGCTGTATTGCACCAATGTTCGCACGGCATGACCGCCGCTTTCGTTATTATCATTGCTTACATCAATATAGACTCCTGCTTTTGAACTGATTCTGGCTCCGATATCCGCCGCTACTCCAGAGCGCATGACGGCGATAGAATTTGAAATCGCACTACCATTTCTCATTTGCAAAGTATCATAATTAACTAAGCGTAAGTCTAAGCTAATTACACTGCTGACATGATCAGCCGATAAGCCAAAGTCCACACCTGAAAAACTCAGGCTTACCCCCCTGTTTTCAGAGATGACAGAATCGTCAATTTGAGAAATTGAGCCTTCTATTGTCCAGTCAGGATGGTTGACAATGACTTCAGTTTTACCAATTCCACTCACCCATGTTAAGAGGTTTTTTGAATCTAACAGGCCGTGATCACTATTTTTTTGGTTCGGGTTTGATACAGGGGTCGCTGGTGCTACCACGGTAAAGTCGATAAACCGGAACACATTGCTGGTTCTTGATAATGTTGATATGGCTTCGGTGAGCATTTCCATCCCGCTATTTACAATCGTTTTATCACTGGAACGATCTGGCAGTCCTGTGGAAGTAACATAGACTGGTGGGAGTTTGGATTTAGCTAACAAACTGTCCATGCAACTCAATGCGGTTTCCATGTTAGTAATATTCCGTACGGGTTTCATTCTGGGCTGACGAGTTTCCAACGCTTGGTATGATTGACTAAAGCAACCGCTCAAACAAGACAACATGACAAGACTACTTATAGTTTTTTCAAAGATTTTATTTATCATGACAAAGCCCTCGACGGTGAGTGATTAGCGACGCTTATTCACTGCAATAACATCACCTCTGATCACGGTAATACTAGGCCTATTACCACCACCGATTTGAACGCTTTGTGATGGCGAACGCTGGCTTTGCGAAGTAGTTGGGCTATCATATTTCGTCTCTGCACCTTGGATATAGCTACGGGCAATTACATTGTTCACTTTTGCATGTTGCTGCGGCGCAATATGTGTCCGCTGGTTTAATTCGAAAGGGAATGCAGTGATGCTTTTGGCACAAATAAATAATGCCACTATGACAAGACTTGGTTTCATTGGTTGATCTCCTTGATATTTAAGAACTCAACTCTTCGATTACTGGCATCTTCTGGATGATCTTCATCGTTTAACTTGTCGTAACTAAACCCCTGTGCTATTAAGCAGTTCTTTGCAACCCCCGACACGACCAAAAAATTTCTAACGTTATTTGCCCGTCGGATACTCAATTTCATATTTAACTCATAAGAACCCACTCGGCTGGCATGGCCTTGAATGGCATAACGTTCATTGGGTGTTTCGTTCATGGCATCAGCAAGATTACGCAGAGACGATCTGGCAATGCTGGATAACTCCGCAGAATTATTTTCAAATTGTTGATTTTCTAACTGTGCAGTTTTTTGAGGCTCATCTTTAACAAATCCACTACCTTTAAGACCCCCTCCAGATGAAGAGCGAGGGCAATCTGGGGGAAGATTATCAAACCCATTTAAGGCTCCTAATAAATCGCATTTAGAAGTGTTTGGATTAATGGGTAATAATTCTCTCGCCACTATTGGCAATGAAAATACTAGTACTGATAAAAAAAGTAGTTGCTTGGTCATTTTTTAGTTCTCCTTACTTTTAAGTTAAGTTTCTGGTTATTTTGAATTTTTACTCAAAAATTATATATAGACAAAAATCCAGCAAAGCCTAAATCAATTTATGGTATCTATATTTAACTGATGAATTGGCGTCATACCATCAACCTGTTGAGTTTTTTTATTAATTACAACGTGTGTTTTATGGGCTACGGTTACAATATTAATTTCTGCATGTCTACTAAAAATGAGCAAGCACAACACCACAATGCTTCCATAAATTAAAATTTTGAAATTTTTAACATTCTTTTTCATGTTTTACTCCATTGATCTGTTAACTGATCTATAGAGGGAGTTGCCCAGAGAGCAACTCCCAGAACGAACTTAGACTTTATTTGGAAGAAGCACTTCCTATCAACAAACTGCTTTTATTTTTGTTCCCAAGGGTTGTCTGTATTACTGCGCCCCTGACACTAACATTGGAAGTAAATTTATTCATTTCTACATTGCCTCTCGCTGAAGCAATTCCTAATTCACTCTCACTGCCGTTACCAAGGGTTGTCTGTATTACTGCCCCGCGTATATTGGCTGTTGATTGCATTTCGCTAATCTTGATGCCATCTGCCGCTTGTACCGTACCGAAAGCACAAGCCATTACAGCCACAAGAATATTTACATTTAATTGTTTAGTTTTCATGTTATGCTCCAAATATTTAATTGATTTTGATTTGTAGACATTTATATCGACTACATCAATTACCTCTCGATAGAAATTTGTAGATGAATGTAATGTCATCATGTCTACATAACCTACTTCTCGATAGGAAACTTGATGCTTTAGAAGCCTTTAAAAAATTTAATTAAAATTTATGAACAACTGAGAGACCTTTGCACAAACAGCAGAAACTCCGGCTGACTGGTCAAAAGCCGATTTTTTTGAATTGGCATTCACCTTAATGGGCGGTATTCGGCTGAAATA
>NZ_JBEBKJ010000107.1:0-9686 GCF_040079455.1 Methyloglobulus sp.
TATATGGGAGCAATATTTTTTTGTCACAAAAGAATTTTTTCTTGCAATACGGGGTAGACCATATATGACGCCGTGTCGGATGGCCTTGCATGTTGACTATGCTTCCGCTCGCGCTCCAACTCCGTCAACACGCCCGGCCCCTACGGCTACGCGGGAGGCGTCGTACACCGCTCCACTCGCGTTACGCTTCCTGTACTCCTTCATCGTAAAAAAGAACTCATGGAAGCCATCCGAAACGATTCCGTAATGCGATGGAGCCATTTTAACTTGCAGGGGGAATATGATTTCTCGGATGAAAAAAATGGTAGATTCCATTGGGTTGTAAGCTCTCAAAAACAGCCTCTAAAATCAGCTAAAATTTGAGAGATCGAAAATCGTCCGCAGGCCATTCTGCGCAAGAGGTTAGCCAAAATCCCGTGAAACTTTAGAGCCTTTTGTTGGTTAGCACCCAAAAATGCTCCTGCATTTTCCGCACTTCCCACATCCCTGTGGGTCGTCGAAGAACTTGCGCCGAGCGTGCGCGAAACAGCCAAGTTCAATGCAGGATGTTGTTTTACCCTCGGTGCTGAACAGGGCCTTATAGCCGACATAGTCATGAGCGCCATGGATGGCGTGAATGCAGCAAATGCAGGGGCAATTTGTCGTCGACCAACAAGTGGGCTCTGCCAAGCCCCAAGGAACTGCCGGGCATGGCTGCCGCTTCGGCTGGTTTGGTAATCGAAGACGACCGCCCTCGGGGCCGGTTCGAGGTCATTGCTGCGATATGCCCACAGGTAAGCTTTTTTGGTTTTGCCTTTGCCGGGGTCGAGTTGCGCCACCGGTGGGGCAGAAAAATGCTCCTGCATTTTCTGCACTTCCCACATCCCTGTGGGTCGTCGTCGGCATGCAGGGTATTGCCCTGCAACAGGGACCAGGCGAGACGGCCGGCCAAAGGCTGCAAGGCCACGCCGATGCGGCCAACCCATTCTGCCAAGGTGGCGCGGGCAAGGATGACCTTGTCACGGGCGGCGATCTGCTCCAACCGGTAAAGTGGGAGATAGTCCAGGTATTTGGCCGTTATCGCCCAAGCCAGAAACCCCACCGCCGCCACTTGTGCCCCAGAGGGTATGCCGCCGTCTATCACGGCGGGCGGGATTGGTGCGGCAGTGGTGGCCACACGGCTTCTGCACGCATATTGCGGGCGGATATGGCGGTGGAGAAAGCCTGTCCTGAGCGCAGCCGAAGGGAACTTGGCCGGTTCGACATCCAATTGTTCGGTGATGTCTTCGCCAATCTTGACCAGTTCGCTGCCGCATTGGCCGCAGGTGCACGATTCAGGTTCGTGGCGGTGTTCGATCCGTGGCAGGTGGCCGGGCAAAGGCTGGCGACCGGCACGTGGGCGTTTGACTTTGGTTACAGTGGTATTGATTTGTGCGTCGGCCAATTGCTCGATTTGCGCTTCGAGGGCCGCAAGGTCGGTGTTAACCGTCTCCTCGAACACATCCCGCTGCAACGGGGACAGGGCTTCGCTCTTGACCCCGTAGCGGAGTCGCCGGATATGGGCCAACTCGTAGGTCAGCGCTTGAATTTTTAGGTCTTTTGCCTGGATGGTTTTGGTATCGCGTGCCGCTTGGTTAAGCAGCGTTTGAAACAGCGCCACGACCTGGGATTTAGCCGCGGAATCGAGGTTAAGTTGGTCGAGTTGAGCCAGTGGATTCGTGGCTCATATTATACCTTAACTAATTGTATTCATTAACGATGGCAAACAAATAACCCAACCCGTTCAAACCTGCCGATGCGCCTGTGGAACCGCCGATAAGCGTTGCCAATCCACCCCGGCGACCAGCCATTGCCATTGCGCTTCGCTGATCGAAAAACTGGGGTCATTGACGGTAGGCCAAACGAAACAACTACGGTGCAGGCGGAGGTGGCAAAGCCAAACGCCGTTCCCGTCCCACACCAATAGCCGTAACCTATTGCCCGGTCGGTTCCTAAACACAAACACCGATCCTGCACAAGGCGATTGCCCCAAGGACTGCTGGACAACCGTCGATAACCCGTCAATGCCACGGCGCACTTGTGCCCCGCGGGTATGTCAACCGGTGCCACTGCCAGCCAAATCCGGTCTGGGGCCGGTATTGGCCCAGACACCTGAGCAGCTCACCCAGCCATGGAACCGGCACGGATGCCGGCAGTTCCAACCGGTGGCCTTTGGTATGGCGCAAGACGATTTGGCCCGTTGCCATCGCTTCAACCTGCATCGGTATCAATACCGGCGGTGTCGGCGATCGGCTGCTACGGAATTCAGATAAACGGGTCGAAAAGGTCTTGCGGTTCAAACCTTCCTGTTGGCAATAGCCTGCTTGTGACAGGCCGCTGTTTTGCCACAGTTCAATGCGCTGTTTCCAGCGTTTCGTTAAAGCCATTTCTGTCTTCCATCAAAAAACAAATAGCATGATGGCTTTGTGTCGTTTTGTTAAGATGGAAAAAACAAACGCTTACGCTTAACTTGTTGTCCTGAAAACTGTTGGCCGACCAATGCCAGGATTGTTGAAAAATGGGTCGCCAGCATCGGATTAAACCCTGCTGATTACGGCACCCATTCCTTCCGCCGAACCAAAGCTTCGCTGATTTACCGCAGGACAAAGAACCTTCGGGCGGTACAATTGCTGTTAGGGCATACCAAGCTGGAAAGCACAGTGCGTTATCTCGGAATTGAAGTCGATGATGCCTTGAAAATGGCCGAACAAACGGAAGTTTGATTACTTTCGCACCGTAAATGGTCGCTGGTTAGCGGCCATTTACACTATGTGAAAACTGTTGACATGGTGTGTCAGGAAGAGGCTTTATTGCAGAGTTGATTTAATGCACAAATAAGCGCATCATTTGATGATAATTTAGGAGATAAATATGAGAACTACAATTGTATTGGATGATGAGTTGCTTGCAAAAGCCCAAGCATTAACAAGCCTTCAAGAGAAATCAGGCCTTGTAAAAGAAGCCCTGAAAGCCCTAATAGAACGTGAAAGCGCAAAAAGACTGGCGAGCTTAGGTGGCACCGAACCGCAAATAGAATCCATTCCGCGCAGACAAACACTTGTCTAGCATAATGATCTTGGTCGATACATCGGTATGGGTCGATCATCTACGTGCCAATGAGCCAGAGTTGGCCAGCTTACTAATCCAAAATAGGGTGTTGAGCCATTCCTTTGTCCGGGGTGAGCTAGCGCTAGGAAATCTACGGCAACGCGAAACTATTTTGTCGGCATTGGATAACTTGCCCCAGGCTCCACTGGTTTTTAATGATGAAGTTAACTATTTTATCGAAAAGAACGCACTGTATGGTTTAGGGATAGGACTGGTAGATGCCCATTTGCTGGCTTCTACTCAGTTAATGGGAAACACCCGACTATGGACTCGGGACAAACGTTTGCAAATGGCAGCAGTAAGGCTTAACTTGTCGGCGGCTGTAGAATAATTAAATTAGCAAATGACGGACGAGAAAATCATAAACCCAGCAAAAAAACGTCCCCAAAACACATATAGCACTAATCGGTCGGGTTTTGAATGGTAGAGAGGGGAATTATGTTGGCTTACATAATGGCTATTAATTCAATCATTTATCGAGAAATTAATGCTATCTCAATAGCCGACACTGGCTCAAATCAACCAACTCAGTGAAGACCGGACAAAACCAGTCAGGTAAAATTTATGTCGAATTTCCGGCTAGTATCTGGTAACAGACGTTCTATAGCAAGAGATCGTTAACCTTCCTTTATCCCTGCTAGCCAAAGGAGTCCAAAACAAGAACCTTTACCCAGCAGCAGAGCTTTGACCACTATAAGTGCCGCAGCTCTGGTTTGACTGTATCGGCCTATGCCCGTAGCCAGGGCTTCAAGCGAGCCACATTTTGTCGATGGCGGCGAAAGTTGTGGACGGGCAAGTTGATCCGCCGATGCCGGTGCAGGCGCCTTCTGCTGCAGCGAATGCTTCGCCAACACCAT
The DNA here is from genome assembly GCF_040079455.1 of Methyloglobulus sp. GTDB lineage: Bacteria > Pseudomonadota > Gammaproteobacteria > Methylococcales > Methylomonadaceae > Methyloglobulus. The sequence continues at coordinate 3,984 of NZ_JBEBKJ010000107.1, forward strand.
GGCCAGTTTTCCATTCGATCCGGTTACGATCAAGTCAGCGCGGTAGAAAGATGTTGCGCTTTAGCTCGTGGCCAATGTCGGAAGGGCTATGGCCCAAACTCTCCGCGATTTGAATTGCCTTAAATTTTGCTTTCGATAATGTGAGAATCTGGTATTGTTCGTTCTCGGCAAGTTGTTTGGAATTCATTGTGCAGTTTCCTTTGGCGAGAAAAATGAAGTTGCCCACCTTTCTCATAAAATTGCAGTTATTATCCAAACCCGCCTCAGATAATAAAATTCAATGCATAAAACCACATTCTGTGGACTATTTTTCAAACCAACGCCTTGCTTTAATTGTAGGAAACAGTAAATACACAAGCAATGCGCTAGTCAACCCAAAAATGACGCCAATGGCGTTGCTGCCGTTTTACGAAAGGTCGGGTTTGAGGTAAGTCTTAATCTGGATACCCAGAGAGACAACCTAATTGAATTGGCTGAAATTATGTCCCGATGAGTTCAATCGGGCGCATTGGTGTTGGTTTATTTCTCAGGGCATGGCCTGCAAATCCAGGACAAGAATTACCTTGTCCCTGTCAACAACGATTTTCAAAATAAAAGCGAAACAGAAATTGCCCGTCGTTGTGTCGGCTTGCATGAGATTGAAGAAATAATTCTTAACGACCGCAGTAAAAGCAAGCCTGCGTTAGTCATTTTCATCCTTGATGCTTGCCGTAATAATCCTTTTTCATCGGGTTCAAGCGTACGAGGGGCTGATTTACGCATTGCGAAAGGTTTGGCGCCGGTGAATGTTAACCGCTATGACAATTCAACCGATTTGCTCTATCTGTTTGCCACCGCGCCGGGGAATATTGCCGATGATGCCCCCAATGAACCTAATGGCCGGTTTACTGGGGCGTTGCTTAAATTCCTGGGGCCAAGCCATCGAAATTGAGGCCTTGTGCAGACACGTCAACAATCAGGTCAATCACCAATCCGGGGGCAACCAGGTTCCCTGGAAAACCGGCAACCTGCGCCATGACTATTATCTCGCACCCGCTGATGGTGTCTGGCGGCGGCCAACAATTGCCGTTTCAGACCAAACTGACTTTGCGGCTTACCGTTATCAAGATGCGCCAGGGGGCAATAGCGGGAAACCTGGGCAAAAAGGGATATCGTCAAATCCTTATCGTGGTTTAGAAGCCTTTGATGAGGAAAATAAAGACTATTATTTTGGTCGTGAAGAAAGCACAAAACGGGTCATCGACCTTTGTCAGGGCATACTGGCAGACCACAGATCACCAGGGTTGATTTGGGTGATGGGCGCATCCGGCAGCGGCAAGTCTTCTCTGGTAAAAGCAGGGATTATTCCACAGCTTAAGGCGGGGGCTTTGCCCGATAGCTAGGATCGGCTGTATCTTAAAATTGAACCCATATTTTATCCGAAGGCGATAGCTGACATCCTAGGCCAAGACCAAGCGCGCCACTATTTTTCGCGAAAGCTAAAATGGGATCCATCCGATTTTAGCAGCGAAAAATCACGTGGCGGTTAATGCCTTCGGCTGCCCAAATGACTTGATACCGTGTCGGATGGCCTTGCATTTTGACTACGCTTCCGCTACAACTTCGTCAAAACACCGGCCCTACGGCTATCCGGGGGTCGTCGTACTCCGCTCCACTAACGTTACGCTTCCTGTACTCCTTCAATGCCAAAGACGCGGATGTGATATTTGCTGACCTACAAAATCCGAAAGACAACACCGTTTTGCTAAATCAAATCGGAAAATATTTGGGGAAATCTGCAAAAAAACGCTGCTTTATTTTGGTGGATCAATTTGAACAAGTGATCACCGAGTTGGAATAAGCCAATCGAATAAATTTTATCGGGCATTTATTGGCTGCGACCGACGACCCTAAAAAACAGGTTCTGGTGGTAGTGACATTGCGGTCTGATTTTCAAGACAAGTTGTTGGCCAAGCATTCACAACTGGTCAATTCGATTCAAACGCAGCAAGCGTTATTGGCGCCTATGCAAGCCCACGGCTTACGCACCATTATTGAAGAACCCGCCAAGAAGGTAGGTCTTGAGTTTGAAGATGGCTTGGTTGAAAAGCTCATACAGGAAACCACAGACGCCCAAGGTTTTTTACCCCTTGTGGAATATACCCTGCAACAATTGGGTAATGCCGCACACCAGGATAATCATAACTTGATGCGCTGGGATAATTTTCACAAACTTGGTGGCGTAGCGGGAGTATTGGCAAAGCAGGCGGAACAGGTTTACAACAAGCTGGAAAAGTCCGAACAGCACATCGCCCGCCGGGTTTTGCTTAAGCTCATCACACCCCGAACGGTTGCCGAGGAAGCCGAAAATACCGCCCGTACTATAAAAGCCTTAGATTTATGGCAAAACCAGGAGATTGACAAGCTAATTGAAAAAGTGATTACCGTGTTTGTAAAAGGTCGCCTATTGATTGCAGCGCGTGATGGTAATACTGGGGATATGCTCCTGAGTTTCCCCCATGAAGCCTTGATCCAGCATTGGCCCAGGCTCCTTTCCTGGATAAAAGAAGACTCAAAAGACCTGCTAATAGGGCATCGCATCAAGGAAGCCGCCAACCAATGGATCAATAATAACAAAGGCGAAGGTTATTTGTGGGGGACGAACAACTTACCGAGGCACAATCCTGGCGACAACGGCATGAACATGAGCTAAGCACTGCGGAACGTACTTTTTTGGACGCCGCCCTGATGTTGAAGCAAATGCTTGCGCTTAGAGAAGCGCGTAGGGCTCGTGTGTAATGGAACGATGGACACTCGCCAAGCCTTTCTGTGTCGGTAAGTTTCCATAATCAGTCGCGGTTTATGCCGCGAGAATTGTTAATCGACGGAGAAAAATGATGAATCAATAATATTATGTTACCGATAAGACAATTGCCTTTTCTATTCAGCATAACCAGCTAAGGTTATGTGTACGTAGGGCCACTGGGTGTGTTGGGGCGGTTGTACTTACGCTGTGTTCGAGTTTGGTGCAGGCAGAGCTTAGGGCAGGATGGTATTACACTGACGGTGGTATTTCCCAATTTCTGGATAATTGCAGCACCACTGCTCCGATAAGCGAGGGCCTATAGACCCAAATCTGTATAGGTAGTACTCAAGGGGCTGATGCAGATCCTGGAGTTTTTCAGCCAATGGCAGTATTTACGGCCACTGGGACAGGCGGGAAATATATAGGTTCAGTGCAATTTCAGACTTGGTTTAATGGCAAGGAGGACACCAACCCTTATGGTATTGGGAATTGTTCTTGGGGTATGCTCCAACCTGGACAAAGTATCGTATGTGTAGGTGAGACTGAACTTGTTAGTTCCGGCAACGGCATGGTGGCAGGATTTCATTTGGTTCCTGGCGGTCAATCCAATGCAGTAGTTGGCCGAAAATTTTAAGGGCTATTTGAACGTGAGGTGAAGTCCGTGGTATCCACCGGACGTTCCGGTGGATACTTCTCCAAAAGATTTATCGAAATTTTAGATTGGGAGTTTTTTATTGGAGACCAACCGCTACCATTACAACATCGGCACGGGCGGCGCACAGCATCACACGAGAAGAACTCACCTAATTGAACGCCATGATCGGCAACGTCTTATGATCGATTAAAGGCATCTTAGCTGAAGCTTACGGGTAATCGGGAAAATTATAAAAACAATGCACATAGACAGGTGAATAATAGCCTTTCTCTTAAAAAGCCAAAGACTTTGATGTAAACACTGCCAATTTCAACCCCCGAACAATAAAAGTATGTATTAAGGCAACTGAATTTTGTTATGCTCGATGCATTTCATTCGTTATTAACCGATTAAGGTAATAAAGCGAAGTCACTATTTGGTTTATTGTGGCAAAAAACAATTTTTCGATTCGAAGGTTAGCTCCTAGGAATACCTGTCTTTTACAGATGTTAGTTGAAGGGCTGCTTAGGGTCGGTTTGCCCCATTCTATTTTTGATCTGTCTCTTGCGTCCGAATGACTGTAATCGTGACAATCCAGCCTGTCAGGTGTCTAACAAATCTTCTAAGCCATTGACCCCTATATTGAGTGACTTTTCCGCTAGTTTAAATGTGTAACATTTCGATTTCTTTAGTTTTCGGGCAATAAAAAACCCGCGAAGCCTTACGGCTTGCGGGTCTATATATTTCTTTGCACTTCTCAAAACCTTTAATTTGGTACCGAGAGCCGGAATCGAACCGGCACGATGTCACCATCACCGGATTTTGAATCCGGCGCGTCTACCAGTTCCGCCATCCCGGCAAAGAACGCACATTATAGGTACACTTGCATAAAAACGCCAGTCCATTTTAGGTGTATTTGTCAGATTAACCTGATAACATCCTCCGCCATGAAGAAATCTGATTTTAGCTATCAACTGCCCGAAGAATTAATTGCCCAACAGCCTTTGTCGGAACGCGACGCAGGTCGCCTATTATGCTTGAATAAACACACAGGGCTGATTGCCGACAAGCAATTTACCGATTTTATTGATTTGATCGACGAACGTGATCTGCTGGTTTTTAACGATACCAAGGTAATTCCTGCTCGCTTATTCGGCACTAAGACAACGGGTGGTAAAGTTGAAATCCTCATTGAACGAGTACTTGATGAGCATCACGCTATTGCCCATGTTAAGGCCAGCAAATCGCCAAAAGAAGGCACGGTAATTAAGTTGGATAGTGGTAATAGTTGTGAAGTGCAGGGCAGGGCAGAGGATTTATTTCGGCTTGAATTTAAAGGTGATAAGCCATTACTGGAGATTTTAGGGCAGATAGGCCACATTCCCTTACCGCCTTACATAACCAGGACTGATAATGAAGCCGATGTCAGTCGTTACCAAAGCGTATTTGCCAAACATGTCGGGGCAGTAGCTGCACCGACGGCAAGTTTGCATTTTGATCTGGCGATGATGGAAAAAATCAAAGCTAAAAGCATAGCAACGGCTTTTGTGACCTTGCATGTGGGTAGCGGTACATTTCAACCCGTTAGGGTAGAAGATTTATCCCAGCACCTTATGCACAAAGAATATTTTAGTGTATCGACAGAAACCGTTGAAGCCGTTCACCAGGCTAGAGCCAGAGGCGGACGGGTTATTGCCATTGGTACCACGGCGGTCAGGGCGTTGGAGTCGGCATCCCAAACAGGGCAACTTGAATCCAACTTTGGCGACACCGATTTGTTTATCACCCCAGGTTATCAATTCAAATCCGTCGATGCTATCCTGACCAATTTCCATCTGTCGGAATCTACCTTATTAATGTTAGTTGCCGCCTTTGCTGGCTATCAGCCTGTTATGAACGCTTATCAACATGCTATTAGCCAGTCTTATCGCTTTTTCAGCTACGGTGATGCGATGTTTTTGAGTGCTTGATTTTCTAGACTGTCGGTTGAGGGCGTTTCAGAATTCGATACATATGGTTATATGTGGTTTTTAGTTAATAAACTCATGAATGGTAAAACCCTATCTAGGGTGGTTTTAGGGTTCGCAACCTTTTCGGCAGTTCAAAGTAGCGGCCTTTTTTGCTGGCACATCAGCTCTCCTCATTAGGATTTTACCATTATCTTATTGCACTTGAGCTATAGATGCGGCCTTATAAAGTTTGAACTTATAGCGTTATTTTGTGTCTTATCCGTATGGAAAAAGAAGACGCGAGGTATCAAACATTGGAGCAACTGCACGAGCGG
>NZ_JBEBKJ010000108.1:0-8729 GCF_040079455.1 Methyloglobulus sp.
ATATATAGGGGATTCTCCAGGTGACATAGAAACAGGTGAGACTCGCGTCTGGTGCCGATTGTGGTTTAACCAGAGCAACGAACCGGTTGAACCTAAGATATTGGATGCCGAACTCAATCCGCAGTATCCGTTGAGATTAGATGGCTTGGAGGATGACGAGTAGCTTGCATGAAACTGGCCACACTCAGTATCGCCATTGACTATAGCAATGGTAGCCTGGATGAAACGCAGTGGAATCCGGGATAATCGAAATCACAATTGTCCGCAAAACACAGAGTGGATGGCAATGATACCGGATTTAGAAGATCGTCTTATACTTTGGCGTGTTGCCACCAAGCGGTCTGCTAATGGCAGTACCGATGAATGCCAAACGCAACCAAATACATTGGCTCCTCTACTGCCTAGCCAACCATTCGCCGCTGCTGCTGTAGCACCCCCAACAAAACCGCAACATTCCCTTGCGCAAACCATCTTCCGTAAACAACAAGTTGTCATACAACTCTATGACGCTGGCGTAGCGGATGGTGACATTGTTACCCTGTATTTGAACAATAAAATAGTTCGTTCTAATGTGTTGTTACTGCCACCGCCTGGGGTTACCCTCGAACCGTCACCTCTCCTCTGGTGCGTCGCTTGTATGCCCTCTCCATACTGAAATTATCCGGCTTGTCTGACAAAGGAAGCTTTCCCAGCAAGGTGTATATATCTAAATTCCGAAATCCCCAAGAATTAGGCACAAAAACACTACTGGATAACCTTCCAATTAATCAATTCGGCAGATTCATTCAGTTCTAATCGAATGTCGAAATATCTATTCAGAACAACAAAAACTTTCGTTAGGGAAAGGTTCCTCCAACTAATCAGCATTCCTTGTTAGGTTTTTAGCTAACTGAATTGTAACTATCCAGCGATTTTTGTCATTCCGAGCGCAGCGAGGAATCTTAAGCCTCAAATTCATAGGCCAACGTTCAAGATTTCTCCCGATGGTCGAAATGACAGCTAAATAAAGCTCCTTGTAAAAAATTCAGAATAGTTGCACTGAATTTATGTTTTTTTGAACCCATTTAAAACCACAAACGACTCAATTACTGATGGTGATTAATTAACAAGCCATCCTCGCTTACGGCTACTCGTGAATGAGTATTGTTTTTAATATAGGAGTTTATCATGAAAATATTACTATCTCTGGGCCTAGCCTTATTTAGCGCCTCAAGCCTTGCCGCAACACCTGCGGGCCTTTATGAATGCAGTGGAGCCGGAGTAACGGTCAATTACTTCGCGACAGATTCGGGGACGCCCTATACCCTTAAGTTCGCGATTGGCGGCAAATATTATTCTGGCTTCGAAGCAGAAATCACAGATGAAGTCACGGTGCTGGGACACCTGTTGACCATTACCCGGGCTACCGTCCCTGATCGTCACACCGATACGCTGACCTTGCTGCTACCTGATGTCAACGTCAGCGATTTTGTAGGAGCTTACAAAAAGTTTGATACGCGCATTTTTAGTACCCGTACGCGAACTTCATTTGGCGGCACTCAATTTGTGGAAGGTGTTATTCAAAATAACGCCTCGCGGATTGTGCACTGTACCGGGACGACTAACGATGCTGCTGCCTGATGCCAACATCAGCAATAGTATTGGGACTTATAAAAAGCCGTACCAACAGTAGGCGCTTTAGGCGACTCACCTACGAGACTTAACTTAGATATTCTTTAGGAGTAATTAGCTATGAAATCACGACATTTTCCCCGCTGGAATCCCGCTTTATTTGCGGTAGTCTCAGCTCTTACCTGGTCGCTGGTCTGCAACCCTGCCCAGGCCATTGATATGGTCGATTCGGAGGAATCGCCGGAGGAAGTTGCCGAAGCCGCAACTACTGTACCCGCGACTCCGACTGCTTCAACACCTGATCAAGGTTTAGGGGCTCCGCTTTATGGCATGGATGATCCTAAGCGAATTCCAGGTTCTTACCTTGTGGCCATGAAAAAAGACAATCAGCTTAAGGCCAGCCTTAGCGCGTTTAGTGCTGTTGCTGGCTTATCCATGACCTCGCAGTATGTGATGAAAGGCTTTCAAGGCTTTGCTGCGAAAATGACAGACACAGCTTTGGAGCAAATCAGAAAGAACCCCAATGTTGCATATGTAGAAGCAAATAGAATTATCTCTCTTGAAAAACCAACTAATGCCAAGGTGGAAACCGATAGCATCACTTCACTAGCCTTTCCTGCTTCGTGGGGTCAGGATAGAGTTGACCAGCACGACCTGCCACTTGATGATTCATTTAATCCACAAAAGACAGGACGTGGGGTCAATGTTTATGTTCTTGATACGGGTATTCGGCGAACACATCAAGAGTTTGGTAACCGCGTTGCAGCAGGGGCCACCTTTATTTTTGATGGTCAGGGGACCAATGATTGCAGTGACATTGGACATGGCACACATGTAGCCGGTACGATCGGCGGCAAGACCGTGGGGATAGCCACAGAAGTAACACTGATCCCCGTGCGTGTTTTAGGTTGTGATGGTTTTGGGTCAGTCGAAAGTATTACCCATGGAGTAGAATGGGTGACAAACAATGCACGGTATCCTGCTGTAGCCAATATGAGCCTTACTACATCCACCCCAAGCCGCTGGATTGATGAAGCAGTTGCAACCTCCATTGCCAATAATATCAACTATATCACTGCTGCTGGGAACAATGATGTGGATGCCTGCAGTGCTTCACCAGGTCGGGTGAGTGGGGCAATTACCGTGGGCGCGACCATCGACACCGATGCCCGTTGGGTAGGTTCAAACTGGGGAAGTTGCGTTGATGTTTTTGCGCCTGGTGTAGATATTCGTTCAGCACATCCTCACGATGACAGTGCTTATTTTACCAACAGTGGCACTTCGATGGCAGCCCCACATGTTGCGGGTGCAGTTGCCGCGATGCTAACCCCCGATCCTCTCTATCCAAGCCCGGTAGTAAAACCTTATAGTCTCGAACGAAGAATCCAGGCCTGCAGTACCAAGTTCGCCGTTAGAGATGCCAAAAGTATCAATAACCATTTGCTACATTTATGTCAGGATGTGCAATTTGAATTTGGCGATGTCAATAACGACAAGCGGGAAGACATGATCCGTTTTGGTGAGATGGGGACGGAGGTAGCTTTGGCAACCCTTTCTGGATACCAACCCTTCAAACAGTGGATTGCCAACTTTGGCTATAACTCGGGTTGGCGGACAACCAGACACGTGCGCCGTGTTGCCGATGTCAATGGTGATGGTAGGGCAGATATTGTTGGCTTTGGTGAAAAAGGTGTTTATGTCGCCACTTCAACAGGCACCCAATTTGAATTTAAAGGTAAGTGGATAAACGATTATGCTTATTTATCGGGAGCATGGCGTATAGCAGACCATGAACGCCGTGTGGCTGATGTAAATGGCGACAAAAAAGCTGATCTAATTGCATTTGGCAACTTTGGCGTTTACGTGGCACTGTCAACGGGTACTAGTTTCACGTTCCAGCCCAGGTGGAGTAGCGATTTTAATCCGACCACGGGTTGGGACAAGAGACAACATGTCAGGCATGTTGCGGATATAAATGGTGATGGCAAAGCCGATATTGTTGGCTTTGGTGGGGATGGAGTCCATGTGGCATTGTCTTCAGGCTCAAGCTTTGACTACAAGGGTCGCTGGATAGATGATTTTGCTATCGGCGCTGGAGGTTGGAGTGTATACAGACACGAAAGGCAGCTTGGCGATGTCAATGGGGATGGCAAAGCCGATATTGTTGGTTTTGGAGAAGATGCAGTCTATGTCTCATTGTCTACCGGAATCTCATTTTCACCAATTACTGCGCCACAACCCGAATTCGACTATGAGAGTGGTTGGCGGGTTGCTGATACTTATAGTCCATTTGGCACTGCTGGCACTTCCCTTGCCTCACTTGATGACTTTGCGGTAGCGCACCCACGTTTTGTCACTGACTTTACTGGCAATGGTAGGGCAGACATTATTGGCTTAGGTAACGTAATTAGACCCTTTAAGGAAGCAGCTTTTGCTGTGGCAACATCTTATGGATTTGGCTCGAAAATGCTTCTTACCCTACCTAAGGAGTAGGTCAGGTTTCCAATACTTATAGCGTTTTTCTCGCTTACCGAGGGTCTAGCCTAAACCCTCGGTATTTTTTGACTGATGACAGAACTCCAACATAAAAATGGATGGAGTCAGTATCAATTGATTTTACTTTGGGTGGGGTTAACCGACCAATTAATCAATTCCGCAGTTCCATTGAGTTCTTACAGAATTTTGTAGCTCCCACCAAAAACGACAATGACTTTAGTTAAGAATAGGTTACCCCAAGTAATCTGCACTCATTGTTTATGTTTTTTAGTTCACTGAATTTACCCCTAAGTCTCTGTGCTTCGTGTAATGGCCTTGTTAAAGGACAAATAAATAATTTTCTGTGCAATTTTTTTTGAACCCGTTTAAAGCCACAAACGACTCAATTATTGATAGCGAATAATTAACAAATCATTCTCACTTACACCTACGCGTAAATGAGTATCTTTTTAATCACATATTTAATGGTGAATATCATGAAAACAACAGGTGAAGCCAGCCAAACATTAACGAACCAACTTAAAGAATGGAGCGTTCAAATAGCCGTTCTAGGTGCGAAACAAGACGCTGCCACCGTAACGGCAAAACAATTCGCCCAGGAACTGGCTGAATTACGCACCAAACACCACACTGCAACCCAACAATTAAGAGAAGTGGAATTGCATGAGAGCGGGATGTACATGTGGGAGAACATCGGGTGTGGCGGTTGATGGCCGGAAAGGCTGATAGCTACGCTTTTTTGCGAAACCATTAACCGCTTTAGCAAACGATAATCACAAAGTTAACATCCAATAAAGGAGATACATCATGAGAATATTACTAATATCATCAGCCTATAACGGCTTATGTCAACGTGCCCATATGGAGTTGGAAGCATTGGGCCATGACATCTCGATAACCTTGGCGCTCAATCCTGACTATATCAGAAAACGGGTGACATTTTTTCAGCCCGATTTAATTATCTGCCCGTTTTTAAAAGAAAAAATTCCGGAAGATGTCTGGAGCAATCATACTTGCCTCATTGTCCATCCTGGCATTGTCGGCGACCAGGGGGCTTCTTCCCTGGACTGGGCGATAATGAATGGTGAACAGGAATGGGGTGTGACCGTGTTGCAGGCTGTGGAGGAAATGGATGCCGGTGATATTTGGGCGACCGAAACATTTAAAATGCGGCAAGCCAGCAAAGCCAGCATCTATCGCCGAGAAGTGACTAAAGCCGCAATCAAGGCGATGCTTCAGGCAGTCGAACGGTTCGAAACCAAGACTTTTACACCTGAACCATTGGATTATTCAAAACCCGATGTGCGTGGTGAGCTGCGTCCCCAAATGAAGCAACAAGAGCGCAGAATCGATTGGGCAAATGACGATGCCGCAACGATTATCAAAAAAATCAATGCCGCCGATAGTGCGCCCGGTGTGCTGGATGTCATCGATAACCAGGAATATTATTTGTACGGTGCCCATCAAGAAAGTTCTAAAACTGTCTGGGAGGGTCTTTTCCAAGGTTGGCAGCCTGGGGCAATCATAGCAAAACGTCACGGTGCCATTTGCCGTGCGACCATAGACGGCGCAGTCTGGATCTCGCACTTGAAGCGCAAGAATACCGCAAAAGTACCACTCTATAAGCGTTTACTAGCACATGAAAAACAATTTGATTTCAAGCTCCCGGCGACAAAAGTGTTAGGCAAGGTTGTCGATAAAATACCGGAATCCCCCATTGATCCATTATTCATGGGAACGGAACTTACCTTTAAGGAAATCTGGTATGAAGAAAAAAACCAGGTCGGTTATCTGCATTTCGATTTTCATAACGGTGCGATGAGCACCGAACAATGTCGGCGCTTATTGGAATCATACCGTTTGGCACAGCTACGGCCCACCAAAGTCCTGGTATTAATGGGCGGCAGTGATTTTTGGTCTAATGGTGTCCATCTCAACACCATCGAAGCGGCAGAAAATCCGGCCAAGGAATCCTGGCGTAACATCAACGCGATAGATGATGTCGTACTTGCAATCCTTACGACAGAAAGCAAATTGACGGTCTCTGCAGTTTGGGGTGGTTGTGGCGCAGGCGGCGCAATGGCTATTTTGGCGGCTGACAAAGTGTGGGCGCGCAAGGGCGTGATTTTTAATCCGCATTATAAAGCCATGGGTTTATATGGTTCGGAATACTGGACCTATTCGTTACCAAAACGGGTTGGGCCGATGAAGGCGCTGGAATTAACGCAAGCTACATTGCCTATTGGCACGAAAAAGGCCAAGGCTATCGGCTACATTGATGAAATACTACCTGATGATTACACCAACTACTTAGAACAAGTCCGGCAAAATGCGGAAGCAATGACCCTACATCCCGAGTACCTACAGATAATCGAAGAAAAACGCAATACCAGGCAAAGGGATGAGCAAGCTAAGCCCTTGGCCGCCTACCGTGCTGCCGAATTGCATAAAATGAAAAGAAATTTTTCAGGAAAATGTAACACTGGCGAAGTCAATTATCATGTGGCTCGTTACAACTTTGTCCATAAGGTCAAACCCAAAGAATCCGCGACTTGTGTGGCCAAGCATATGCCCCATGATATAGCCAAGCTGAGTGAGTTAAGGCAGTCTTTAGCTTGCTAAGAAGGAGAAGCTATGTTTCGTAATTAATTGGTCGGCTATGTTGTTCGCCTGTTAATAGCAGCATAACTATCTACATAATTAAGTGTGTGCAACTGTGATGGCCAACTAAAACTGGACACTTCCTCCGCTTAGCTGATTCTTTAGATCTAAGCTTTTCGATGCCAGTTGTTCATAGCGCCCCTCTTCTTTTTCTTGCTCCCGGATATACGCCCTCACAACCTCTTCATCCAATCCCACCGTCGATACAAAATATCCTCGGGCCCAAAATTTTTCTCCGGTAAAGTTTTGGGTTTTTCCCATAAATCGCCTCGCCATGGAGATAGAGCTCTTGCCTTTCATAAAACCGACCACATTCGAAATCGCATATTTGGGCGGTATGCTGATGCACATGGTCTGACATCAGATGCCCCTCCACTATTTCACAGCCTTTCTGTTTGGCTAATTCATGAAACAATTGCCCAAGGCTTTCGTAACTTTCCAAATATCACTTTCTTTCTTCTCTTTGGTATAAACACAATGTGGTATATGCAATTCCACTTCGTATGACTCAAACTTTGGCACTCTCGCATAGTTAATTCTCCTTACTCTTGGCCGAGTTTCAGAGAATCGTCCAGACCGTCTCACAGGTCAAACCTTTGTGAGTCCCCCGGCATAGCTGGGGGTTTACCAAATTTAATTATTTAAGGGTAAATGCAGCTTTAATCTGAATACAAATTTAACGTAAGGTATTTTTATATAAAGTCAATTCAACTCGCTTCAAATATGCTACAAAGCTAAAGGTGGTGCTTGTTTCTAATATGAAACAAAACTGAACGTTGTCCGTGAAATAGCCATGGGCGGCAATTTGGATGCCCCGATGGATATCCCTCTTGCTCAACAGTTGGCACGCTGGGGCCGTCTACTACTAAACTTTCAAGCGATCGAGCATCGTTGTTTTTCCTGATCAATATAGAAGTTACGCATTGACGGCGGACGAAAAAAGTGGATTTAAACTTTCCTTTCCAAGGATAAATTTAGAAATGAAAGAAGCAATGACATTTTTGAACAATTCGTGTCGTATTTGGTAACAGTTCATGATGGCCTGGGTCGTCGTAAGTGTTTGTAATTGCACATAACCAAAAATAGCGGCAAACAAATGGTTCTTCGTTGCCTGCTTACCGCGCACTTGAAACTTTTCGATATTACAAACCTGTTTGATGGCGCGATGATATTGTTCGATTTGCCAATGCTTATCATGTTCAAGGCCAAATGCCCGACGACCGAACTGGCTGAGTTTTTCTTCTTTGGGCAGATAAACCACATAATGGCGCAACTGGTCTTTTAGCTGTGTCCGAAAAAGTTTAACGCCCCCATATTCCTTCAACCACACAATCAAGCCGTTTTCAGGGAAATCGGGCATTTGAACTTGCTGCCAAGTTCCCTTTCCCATTGAAACCCTGCGGTTGCTTTTGACCGCAAACATAAACCCCAAGACATGGTTTTTTATCACTTTAAGGTTTTTCACGCAACTGTACCAGCTATCACCCGTCACTATGGCCGGCTTAAGTCCCCACGCTAAAACGGCCTCCAGCATCTCCAGAAAACAATCATTTTTCGTCTTGTTTTCACTTTTATCGACATTTCTCCTAAGCGACGACAGCTTACATACTTTGGTTCGCTCAGTAAAGATCCGGTGTACATCGATAAATTGCAACGTGCTGTTTTTGGGCGGCTTATATTTCTTATCACTTTGCGTTTTCATGGAGAGGTGGTTCTTCATCATGGCTTTCAAATACAACTTGGCCCTGAGCGCGAACGGGTTGAGCTTGTGTTTTATTGCGAGGCACTCCAGGCGAAAGGCGGCATAGATCGACAGGAAGACAGGGTTGCCTTGCGTCCTGACCCGTTGCGTCGGCGACTTTGCCAACGCCGTATTGGATTTGAGGGTTTTATGGAAGACCTCCACTTTCCACCGTTTTTGGTAGATCGCTTCGATCGCCGCTTGGTCGCAGTCGAGGTCG
>NZ_JBEBKJ010000109.1:0-8214 GCF_040079455.1 Methyloglobulus sp.
CCCTAGTTCGTCTATTGGAATCATGCTTACTACAAAACCTATGGTTATTAATAGGGTATAGTCTATTTCTAAAGCAAAATGTGATCAAGAGACAGGTTTCAAACCCCGTCCCGCGTGGAGTATACCTAAGGGCACAAGTACGCTTCGCTTATCCATCCTACTTAAGGATAAATGGCAGAATATTTTAAAATAGTTGCAATTGTCATCAAAAATTAATATATCAGGAACACACTCGGCTTGGGATGCTGGTTTTCCATACTTAAGATACGCTTTAAGTCCAGTATTTCACGCGGGGCAGGATATCGCCGCCATCTTCAATGGGTTGCAGTTTAATCACCCCAAAACCCTGTGGGCAAGGCAATAAGCCCTATCCAACTAAGAGCGATGTAATTTACTAAACCTTAAAACGAGGAAACACCATGAAAACCTTATTAACAGGCGCGGTCATTTTGGTTGCATTATTTGCGGGGGCGGCGAAGGCGGAAATACCCGTTGATGCCCAAGGTAAGCCGAACATAGGCATTGGGGGGGTTGATGATACATACTCCAGGGTCTTAAAGCTTTATGTAACAGGCTCCTCATCAATAAATATGCTCTTAGAGAGAATGCTTACTGCTCGGTGGCTCCCACCACACCCATACCCGTTAGGCAATTTGTGCCTTCCCAACTCAAAAGTCTACAAATATCAGGACAACGATAGTGGCAAGAACCAAAACGCCTATTTATGTGCCATAAACAGATTTAACCCATCTTTAAGGTCTCATGATAATCGTAAAGACTATTTACTCGTGTACACCCGTAGCTTGGGGGAGACAGTATCGGGTGTTAAGTCCGTGGTTTCAAATTTGCCTGTCCGTTTTTTGAGGATTGATGAGCACGGTATGACATATCCGAATCAGAGGTGTAGCGCACCTGTTGCCGGCAGTATGTTTTTTCCAGTAAGACTTTCTAGTAATTACGATAACTACCTTACAAACTTTTCATACCGTGTTAAAGAGTGGGTTCGCAATCTGAACACTACAAGTCCTAATCCTAACGTTTTGACACTGACGTGCAGATATGATGAATTAGGTAATTCAATTTTGGCAAGACCGGATTTTGCTGTTTCTGATTACCGCCTACCGTTGGGGTTACTCACATTCGCTGAGATGCAGAGAATATATACAATATATACAAAACCCATTGGTATACAGGTCTTTGGTGTGGTGCTTAATACGGCATTTCGTGATGCTTTACAAAATGTGCAATTTCCTGCTGCCGCTTGTAAATTAGTGGGCGGCGCTGTAAATGGCAGAGAAAGTTTGGCTTGCATGCCAACCCTGACCAAAACGCAGATTACTAATCTTATTAGGGTTGGTGTCGCCGCCAGTGTCCCTGGCTCACGTTTACCGGCCTTACCAGGCGCTGCAAATTTGCATGCTTGTGGCGGAACTAATAATTCAGGAGCCAAGGCAGTCACCGCAAAAAGGGTGTGCCAGGCCGTTGGCGTTCCTGACTGTCAGGGCAGTAAACCGACTACTGTCGCAAGCAAAAGTAGGTATCATGAAATGCCTACCGCAAGTGGCGTGGCAGAGTGTTTGTCTGAACTTAACCAAGGTGTGGATATCTTGGGTTCATCATTTACGATGAGCGGAACACCTAAATGGGCGATCGGTTACCAAAGCACATTCAATATTAACTTTCCAGAAATATTTCGGAATGATATTTATACTAGACAAGGAGGAAAGTACACGACTGGCCAATACCGCTTTATTAAAGTGGATGGTTTAGAGCCGACGACTCTCAACGCCGTCTGGCCAAAAACACACCCATACACAGATTGGGAAGTTGCGTTATGCTATATTAAAAACAGGCCTCTCATATCCGAGAATAAAAGATTATTAATTGCCAGTATTTGCTCCCAAATTAAACCTGACAGCTATTTCACTAACTCTTCCGGTACCCTATATTCAGCCCTCCTTGTTCTCCCTGTTCTGTTCCCCCCCCGCCTTACAAAATATGCATGGGGTGTAGCTGGTTTTTTGTAGTAAAAAGCGTGCTCTCAGCCAGACGGGGCATGTTGCCCCGTCTGTAGGTTTCAGGTTGATTAAACGCAGCCACGTCATTTAAGTTTTGTGAAAACGTTAGGGACGGGGTTTCAAACCCCGTCCCGCGTGAGACGTGGGGCAGTCGTAGGATGGATAAGCAAAGCGCATCCATTAAATTCAGTCCAAGCTTGCACAGCCAGACGGGGCATGTTGCCCCGTCTGTAGGTTTCAGGTTGATTAAGCGCAGCCACGTCATTTAAGTTTTGTGAAAACGTTAGGGACACCCCGTCCCGCGTGAAAGCGCAGACACGTCATTTAAGTTTTGCGAAAATAGCCAAATTAAATCACCTCTGTCATAAAACTGTCATGAATTTCTGTGATACTCGTCACAACTTTTTAGTTGCTACCCGATTGAAAAAAATGAAACGTTTAAGTTTTTTATTGCTCCTGTTAGTGCTTATGCCATCACTTGCTTCGGCATGGTGGAACGAAGACTGGAGTTTCAAGAAAAAAATTACGCTGGATATGGCTAAGCTAAAGCAGGACGGCATTACTGCGCCGGAAGGTGCTTTTGCTTTAATCCGCTTGCATACCGGCAATTTTTTATCGTTTGCAGAATTAGCGGATAAAGGCAAAGATATTCGCATTCTTGCAGGCGATGAAGTAACCCCGCTTAAGTTTTATATCGAAAAACTCGATCCCGTTAATGAGATGGCACTGGTTTGGGTTAAATTGTCCAAAGAAGTTACTGCCTCTCCTGAGCCTGCGCTCTGGATCTATTTTGGTAATGCTGAGGCCGTGGGCGGTGAAGATGCCCCAGGTTCTTATGACGTCAGCCAGGTATTGAGTTATCAATTCGATGCAAAGGAGGTTAAGGATGTTACCGCCAACGCAAATAATCCCACCGAAGCGACCACTACCAACAGTGAAGGCGGCTTGATTGCTGGTGCTGCGGTATTTCAGGGCAGTCAAATTATCCGTGTGCCAGCAAAGCCTTCCCTGTTGATGGCTTCTACAACGGGCTGGACGGCTTCTGCCTGGGTAAAAATTGATCAAGCACAACAAAATACGGTTTTGCTACAAAGGACGGGGCCGGTCAGTAGCTTAACGCTTTCTATAAAAGAACAAACACCGATGCTGGAAGTTACTGATGATTCAGGCGGCAAGCAAGAGTTCGCTGGTCAGGCTGCTATTACTCCAGGTGCTTGGCATCACTTGGCAGTTACCGCCACAGCCGATAATTTGACATTGTATTTGGATGGCGTTGCCGCAGGTGCTTTTCCGGTAAAGCTGGCAGAACTCACAAACGAAATAACTGTTGGTGCCGACGCTTCTGGCGGCAGAGGTTTTTCCGGTTCAATGGATCAGCTAGCCATCTACAAGATCGCCCGCGATGTGAATGCCATAAAATTTGATGTGCTAATGCAGGGAGCAGGATCGGCACTCTTAACTTATGGCGACGATGCTACGCCGGACAGCGAAGAAGGTGGCGAATCTTATGTGGTCTCGACCTTGAATAATGTTACCGTCGATGGCTGGGTCATTATCGGCATTTTGGGTGTTATGTGCCTGATTAGTTGGATGGTGATGGTTGTTAAGGCTATCGTGATTAACCGGACACATGGTGAAAATAGAAAATTCGAGCAAGCCTTCAGTAAGTTGGGTACGCAAGATATTGCCACTTTGAACGCACAAGCGGATGAAGCTGATGATGAAGACTTAGCTAAATCGCCGCTATTGTTTTCCTTGTCGAATCATCACGGCACTTTTACGGGCTCATCAATTTACCGCATCTATCATGTCGGTGTTGAAGAAATGAATAAGCGATTCATGAAAGCAGTAGGTGCTGATGTCGCTTCGCCACAAATTTTGACGGCAGCCTCTATGGCTGCGGTGAGGGCATCAATGGATGCGGTGGTGGTTAGGGAATTACAAAAGCTCAACGCCCAAATGGTGTTGTTGACGATTGCCATCAGTGGTGGCCCATTCCTTGGTTTGCTAGGCACAGTCGTTGGGGTAATGATTACTTTTGCGGCGATTGCAGCCAGCGGCGAAATCAACGTGAATGCGATTGCCCCCGGTATTGCGGCAGCATTGGTTGCAACCGTTGCAGGCCTAATCGTCGCCATTCCCGCATTATTTGGTTACAACTATTTAGGCAGTCGGATAAAAATTATTACGGCAGATATGCATGTTTTCGTCGATGAGTTTGTGGCAAAACTGGCCGAGCAACATACCTGATTGGCATCACCCTGACCAACAATAGAAAGAGAAATGTGAGATGAAAGTACAAGATGACAATGCCGCGTATGACGAAATCAACGTCACGCCCATGTTGGATTTGGCTTATGTATTGCTGATTGTATTTATCCTGATGGCAACGGTTTCTGTGCAAGGTATAACGGTCAATTTGCCGAAAGCTAGTGATGCGCCAAGCCTTGCCAAGCCGCAAACGAAAGCCATCACTATCACCGCCGACGGTACAGTTTATCTGGATACCTTTCCTGTGACGATGGAGCAACTGGAATCTACGTTGCAACAATATAAAGCGGTCAATCCTGCCTTACCCGTTGTCATCAAGGGCGATGCCGCTGTGCAATACGTCAAGATAGTGGATGTGCTTGCCTTATTGGGTAAGTTGGATATTACCCAAATCGGTTTGGTTACACAAAATCTTGTTAAATAATTCTTCACGCGCGAATGACAACAAAACAACGTTTTCGGAATCATCTTCCGAGCATTGCGGGTGGAATCATGCTTATTATTTTGGTTGGTTTTATTATCCATTTTATTAGTTCTATCAAGGACAAACCTGAAAAAAAAGAACGCAAGATCCAAGCTATTTCTGTCATGAAACCGCCGCCACCTCCGCCACCGCCACCTAAAATTGAAAAACCGCCAGAACCTGAGCCGGAAATAGAGAAACCAGCTGAACCTGAGCCTGAGCAGGAAGAGCTTCCAGATGTTGCCGATGAGCCCCCACCCGGAGACTTGGGTTTGGATGCAGAAGGAACGGCTGGCTCAGACAGCTTTGGCTTGGCTGCTCACAAAGGCGGCAAAGGCTTATTTGGCGGTGGTGGCGGAAGTCCTTTCGCCTGGTATGGCAAGATGGCTTCCAAAGATATACAGGCCATTCTTTCAGAAAATGAAGATTTACGCCGGAAAGGATACACCGCTGTCATTAAGCTGTGGGTTGAAGCTGACGGCAGTATCAAGCGATTTGAAGTGTCCAAAGGCAGTAACGATGCACAGATTGATGGCTTGATAGAAAAGTTGATCAGTAAATATAGAAAAATCAATGAGCCGCCACCACCCGGAATGGAACAACCGATTAAGCTGAAAATCACCTCAAGAATTTAAATACGTCAGGTAAAAAAATGGATAATAAAAACCGGCTGCTAGTCTTAACGCTGTGTAGCCTAGTTGGTGTGGTGCAAGCAGGTGAAAAAGAGGAGCTACTCAAATTGCGTAATACGACGACCAATCTTATCAAAGAGTTGGTTAAGCAAGGTGTGCTGACTGGTAAAGTGGCTGAGGACATGATTAAAAAAGCCGAAGCGGATGCTGAAAGTCAGGTTCAACAACAAGCCGAACAAATAGCAACCACTGAACCAGCAGCGGAAGCGCCAGAACCTGGCGAAGTCAGGGTGCCTTACGTGCCGCAATTTGTTAAAGATGAAATTCGCCAGCAGGTTCGCACGGAACTGCGCGAGGAAGTGGTCGGTGATGTGATGCAAAAAGCCAAAAACGAAAAATGGGGCATACCTGATGCCTTACCGGATTGGATTAACCGATTTACGCTATCTGGCGATATGCGCTTGCGTTCGCAGAATGATTTTATGTCGGGGGATAATGCAGAGGAACAATACCTAAATTACCAAGAGATTAATTCTCGTGGTGGTCGGACGGGTATCAACGATTTTATTAATACCACTAAAGATCGCCACCGTTTTCGTGAGCGCGTCAGATTGGCGATTGATGCCAAAATTACCGATAATTTAAAGGCGGGTATTCGGCTAGCGACGGGTAACCAGCCTGATCCCGTATCGACTAATCAATCCTTGGGCAATACCGGCAACCAATATAATTTTAATGTTGACCGCGCATATTTAAAATACGATGCCGTGAATGACGAGGGTTTTAAATGGCTAACCTTGGCTGGTGGACGCATTGCTAACCCTTGGTATGTAGGCGGCGGCGAATTCACCGGTGGCAGCGAGTTGGTGTGGGATACCGATTTATCCTTTGAAGGCTTTGCAATGACGGCGCGGCACAGCTTAGGCAGTTCCAAAAGTGTGCTGGATAAACACGATGATTCCCGTAAGGTATATGCTACCGCTGGTGCCTTTCCGTTGCAGGAAACCGAACTCAGTTCCAGCGGCAAATGGCTGATGGGTGGACAAGTCGGGCTGGATTGGGGCTTTGAAAACCAAGATGCTTTGAAGGTAGGTATTTCTTACTATGACTATATCAATATTCAGGCAAAGCCAAATTCTAGTGCCATTGGGGATTGCGATAAAAATACAGCGCAAAATAATCTTTCAGTGCCGCAGTTTTTGCAGTTTGGCAACACGCTCACAGGGATATGTGAAGGACTTACTACTCAAGGTGAAAGTAAAGATCCTGTGGGTGATGGGAACCCCCGACAATATGGATTGGCATCTGATTACAACATCATCAATGTTAACCTTTCTTATGATCTCGCCAAATTCGCCCCTTATCACGTAATTTTTGGAGCGGATTTTGCTAAAAACGTCGGCTTTGATAAGCAAACTGTCAATAACTATAGGTATAGCAAGGTTCTTGGAAGTAATAACTTAAACGACGACAAAATTGTAGACGAGGAAACCAACGCTTGGCAAGTCCGGATGGATTTCGGCTGGCCTAAAGTGGATAGAGCCGGAAAATGGAATGTATTTGCATTATATAAATATGTAGAACGCGATGCCGTGCTGGATGGCTTTACGGATTCTGATTTTCATTTGGGCGGCACCAATGCCAAAGGCTGGGTAATCGGCGGCAACTTTGGCTTGATGAAAAACCTTTGGTTTACCGGCAGGTGGTTAAGCACTGATGTCATTACCGGACCTACATACGGCAATGATGTTTTACAGCTAGACCTTAATGCCAAGTTTTAAGCGCCCAAGGAGTCATCAAATGAAACCATTTCTAATTTGTGTGTTGGCGATGTGTTTATTGCCAATTCAGTCTGTGAATGCCGCCAAGGAAAACGGTAGCGCTAAAACCATTAAAAAGCTACAGATGATGATTCAGGATGTCACGGCAGACCGGGATCGGCTAAACGCGGAAAGCACAAAAATGCTTGCTGATCTTACCCAGGCAAAAAAGGATTTGGAGCAAGAGAAAAAAGCTAAAACCGCTTTTGAAGTTAAAGAAAAAAAGCTTAACAGCGAAATAGCCGCGCAAAAAAGCAACGCCGATGAAATTCGTAGCCGTTTGGAAAGCACCACAGTAAGACTGCACGAAGTGATAGATAAATACAACGCCTTAAACCAAGCTAAAAACCAGTTAACCGCCGAACACGGCAGTTTAAAAACTACCCAACAATTTACCGCAACTGAGCTAAAAGCTTGCGAAAGCAAAAATATCAAGCTGTATGAAGGGACAAAAGAAGTCATTGCTAGTTATCAAAGTTGCAAAAACAAAGGCATCGTCGATACATTGATGGATGCCGAACCAATCTTGCAAATTAATAATGTTGGGTTTGAAACGATAGCCCAAGAGTATGAAGATAAATTGCATAAGCAGAAATTTCACCCCAGTGAAAATCCTAAAAAATAACAGCTATCAGACGTTTTAATAAAAGTAGTCATGCCAATACTTGCACACACGAGTTAACATTTGCCGTCCAAAAGCCACAATTTTAGCAAACAGCAAGCCAGACGGGGCATGTTGCCCCGTTTTTGGGTTTTGATGTCGCTCAAACCGCCACCTGTCAGCAAAACGTGAGCAACGGGCTAACATAGCCCGTCGCGCGGGTAAGAAATCCTAAAAAATAACAGCTTTAGCACTTGCTTCAGCAAGCCAGACGGGGCATTTGCCCCGTTTGTGGGTTTTGATGTGGATCAACCGCCACCTGTCAGCAAAACGTGAGCAACGGGCTAACATAGCCCGTCGCGCGGGTAAGCAAACTACCTCATGTAAAAGGTAGCCACCCATAACGGCT